>JBHLPN010000241.1:0-5028 GCA_048939445.1 Promethearchaeota archaeon
AACTTTCCAATCTTTTAAATCCCTAAGTTTTCCAATTGCTTCCATTAATATTTCAGAAGCTTTATAGGGTGTTCCAATTCTACATACATTTAAGATTATGTTGTCTCTTTTATGAAGGGGAATTTTCTGAATTCCACTATTTTTAAGATAATAACCATCAACGCCATTAGGAATATAGATGATTTTATCTCTAAGTTGAGGATACTTCTTTATTAAAAAACCTACTAATTCTTTGCTCTCCGCACTAATCAAATCTACCTTCTTAAAAAAGCTCTCAATTATTTTTTTTCTTAAATAAAACCAGAATATTTTTAAAGGTCCATGTAAATTAGTTTTTTTACGATTTCTCTGAAATAAATCTTCTTTTTTAAATAATTCATGTATATCCATCTTTAAATAAAGAAAACCTCTTTTATTTAGCAATTTATAAAAAGTTCCATAAAGAAAATTATCGAATCGCGGATATATTAGATTTAAAAAATCCATCCTTTTAGCATTCATAAATAAATATTTTAAGACATTTTTTTCACAAATATTATTATATATGCTCTTTTTAATAAATTGTAACTTCAAGCCTGGACAATATGTTTCCAAAAATGGATACTCTCCATGTTGATAAGTTAAAATTACGCTATTAAAATTGTAAACTCGTTTGAAATAATAAGGAATCATTCCAATTTCTTTAATTAAATGAATATTTCGAGTTTTTAAAAATAAATATACATAATTTATTTTTCTTTTCTTAATCTTTTTATTCAAAAGCACACTTTTCTACAATTATTTACTAGCTATTTTTTAAAAATTAATAGGAATTAAAAATAATTATTTTTTGCTAATTATTATAATATTTCAGTTGATAATTTTTTACAAAAAATTGAATAGGTTTTTGAAATGAAGATGATGATTGTAGGCGCTAGTGGTGGAATTGGAAATCTACTAACAAAACATTTTGATTCTAAAGAAAATGAGTTAATTCTTACATATAATAAATCAAGAAATAAGATTTACCCAACTAAAAATGCAAAATCTTCTATTATAAAATCCGATTTTACAAAAATAAATGAAGTAGAAAATGCGTTTTTGGATATTGAGACTTTAAATGTATTAATAAACGCAATTGGGTGTGTTGCGAATAATTTAATATATAGAATGGATGAGCAAGAATGGGATACTGTCATTAATACTAATTTAAAATCGATTTTTCTCTCTTGTCGATATGGAATACCAAAAATGGTTGATGACGGCCATATTATTAATTTTTCAAGCGTCTTAGGAAAAATTGGGATGGTGGGTGCTACTAATTATGCTGCTTCTAAAGGGGGTGTTGAATCATTTACTAAATCTCTAGCATTAGAATGTCTTCATAATAGGAAAATATATGTCAATGCTGTTGCTTTAGGATATTTCAAAATTGGGATGGGTTTAGATTTAGATGAAAAAATTGTAGACATTATTAAAAAAAGAATCCCATTAAAAGATTTTGGAGAACCAGATGAAATTATAAAGGTGGTCGATTATATTTTATCGTCGAAATATTTAGTAGGACAAGTAATTGAAGTAAATGGTGGTTTGCTTCTATAGATAAAGTTTAAAAAATATCGTTATCTCCCATTGTAAAATAGTAATCATGTATATTATTCATCTGATTAATATCTACAGAATTGTTATTCACATGTACTATCGGAATAAAATGCCTCTCTTGACCTTTAAAACCATTTGATTTTAAAAATTTAAAAAATTTTAATTTTTCATTAACGATTAGTGTTATAATATTAGCCTTTTGCTCTAACGCAAATTTAATCGTGTAATTTAATACTTTTTGATAAGCAGCTTTATTTTTGGGTAAAATAAAATCAATGACGTGTAATATTTTTGATTGTTCATCTTTGTATATTTTCAAAATAAAAAATCCCACTAGATTCCTTTTCATATTCAATATCTCAAAACAGGAATATTCATACCCTTTTTTGTGCAAATACCTCCAATTCAGATAAGCACCTGTTCGATTTAACATGATAAAAGCATCATTCTTATGTTCTAAAGCGAGTGTATCGTATTTTTTATCAAACTGATTAATTTCCTTTATTGTAAAATCATCTATTTCTACTAATTCGTATGCATTTAAATCATTTAATTCATAAATTTTGAGTTCACCTAATAAAGTCCAACCGACTTTTTTATGGCCGGGAATAGCAATTCCTTTAACCCAGGGATATCCTAATGTAAATGCAATGTTTCGTTTACCCGCTTCTTCTAAGGAATGAAAGCCAAGCTTAGTAAACATACCTTGATATCTGTAATCAGGGTGAGTAGCAAGATCAAAAGCTAAAGAACCCATGATTTTTTTACCATAGTAGTAATATTCTTGTCTCTGGATAGTGTATTGACCCACAATTTTTTCTCCATCATCAGCAACCCAAGTATCTACAGGACCAAAAGGGTTATCATAATATTGCCATTTAAAAAAATCAACAGTTATAACTCGTTTATCAATTAAATTTCTCCAATCAACAAATTTCTGGCGATCTGATTCTAAATATTCTCTTATTTTCCATTTCTTTTCCATTAACTCACCTATTATTTCATCATTAATATTAATGACACAATATAATATGAATATACCATAAAATTTCTGATCTCTTATTTTCCACCTTATTTTAATATTTAAAATTATTTAACATATTAATTTAAAATTAAGATGTCATTTAATAAGATTAAAGAATAAAATCTGTAAAAAGCATTATTTGAGGAAATTTATCAATGTCGGTATTATTCATCGGAGCACATCCTGATGACATAGAATTAGGTTGTGGAGGGACGATTTGTTATTTAGTTGAGAAAAAGCCACAGTGTGAAATAATTTGTTATCATACTACAAATGGAGTTTATTCTGATATTAATAACCAAACGGTAAGAGATTTTGAAGAAATTTTAGAAGCCACTCACAAAAGCCTATCTTGTTTAGGGATAAAAAAGGAAAATATTCTATTTACTGATATTCCAGCAACTCAATTGAAAGTTGATAAAGAAAGTATATCAGAATTACAAAAAGTAATTATTAATCAAAATGTAAAATATATTTTCACCCATACTAATCCAGACACATATCATCAAGATCATAGAAATACTCATTTTATTTCAATGGCCGCTGCTAGAAGATATGTTCATAATATATTTCTTTTTGAATTATACTTTAATTACGCTGGAGGTTTAATGATTCCAAATTCGTATATCGATATATCTAATTATATTGATAAAAAATGTGAAGCATTAAGATATCACAAACCTGAATATGAGAAATTTGGCAGTGAAAAATGGATTGATGATATTAAAAGTCTAGCAAGATATCGTGGTATGCAAGCTAATGTTAATTATGCAGAGGCTTTTCATATTATGAAATATTTATTAAAATAAAATATAGAAGAAAAGTGAATATTTATTTCAGAGTTTAATGGTAAAAGAATATTAGTAACTGGTGCTGCTGGATTTATTGGAAGTAACCTAGTCGATGCGTTATTAAAAATCGGAGTTAAACTTATTGGTATCGATAATTTATTTAATGGCAAATTAACCAATTTAGAATATGCTTTGAAAGATTCTAATTTTACTTTTTATAAAGCTGATATTAGAGATTTCAGTTTTTTATTAAACATTTGTAAAGATATTGATATAATCTATCATATGGCTGCATTCTCAAGTGTACCTGATTCTATTATCAAGCCAAGTTCTTGTCATAATATAAACGTACAAGGAACTTTTAATATTTTAGAATCTGCTAGAATTCAAGATATAAAAACTATAGTATTTGCATCATCAGGAGCAGTTTATGGAGTTGCAAAAACTCTACCTGTAAAGGAGGATATGCCTACAAATCCAATCTCTCCTTATGGAGTGTCAAAATTAGTGGGAGAGAAATATCTATATCAATATTCTAAAAATTATGGATTAAACACAATAGCATTAAGATATCAAAATGTTTATGGTCCAAAACAAGATATGTCTCCCTATAGTGGAGTTATCCCAAAATGGTTAGGAAATCTTCAAAAAAGTAAGAATCTTCCTATATACGGTGATGGAAATCAAATACGAGATTTTGTTTATATTAAAGATGTAATAAATGCTAATTTAAAAGCGGCAATGATTAAAAATATTGCAGGGGAAGTATTTAATGTTGGATCAGATACTAAATTAACTATTAATGAACTTGCGAAAGCAATAATAGAATTATGGAACCTTAAAAACGTTGAAATTGAATATAAAGAGCCAAGAGAAGGAGATATTAAAGAAGGATATGCAGATATTTCTAAAGCAAGATTATTATTAAATTATGAACCAAAATACGATATTCATACTGGCCTAAAGGATTATATCAATTGGATTAAACAAAATAATAAATAATTGGATCTTCCAACGAAAAATTTAAATATTGCTAAATTATCAACTTCTAATTAAATTCACGTTTCTTACATGATTTTTACTTTTATAATGTTATATTAACTAATATTTTATTCAAATTTAGTTTATTTAAGGATAAGATCGAATGAATTTTGAATAAAGCTTTTTTAAATATATAAAATGTTTAAAGAATAAAAACCAAGAAAAATTATTTCTTTTGAACCAAAAAAAAGCAAATTGATTAAATTGAAGGTAATAATTTTAGCAGGTGGATGGGGATCAAGGTTAGGGCGTTTAACAGAGCTAATACCTAAACCAATGGTATTCATAGGTGGAAAGCCAATCCTTTGGCATATAATGAAAATTTATTCTTATTATGGATATAATGATTTTATTATATGTTTAGGAGTAAAAGGTGAAATTATTAAAGATTATTTTTATCACTATGATATGAAAAATAATGATTTTACTATCAATCTTTCAAATAAAGAGATTCAATTTTATAAAAATACTAATGAAGATAATTGGAGAGTCAGCCTTATTGATACAGGCTTAAATACATTAAAAGGGGGAAGAATTAAAAGAATAGAAAAATATCTTGATTCTGAGATTAATATGCTAACTTATGGAGAT
>JBHLPN010000242.1:0-5018 GCA_048939445.1 Promethearchaeota archaeon
TTTATTCGCTTTAAATTTCGTTATTTCTTTAAAAATTTGCTTTTCCCATTTGGATGCTTCTTTTTCTTCTTGGAATTTTAATTTTTCTTGTTCAAATTTCACGTTCTCTTCTCTAAATTGAAGTTTTTCTTGTTTGAATTTTTTTTTTCTTTTAATTTTATCTTTTTCTCTTGAAATAGTCTTTTCACTTGTTCGAATTTTAATCTTTCTTGTTTAATATTTTCTTTTTAATATAAACGTTTGTTTATAGACAGATATTAAATAAATTGGATGAGAAAATTTAATTGTCTCCATAGAAGGAAGTATAATAATTAAATTATATTAGATTTTATTAATTTAAACTGTGTTTTTTAATAAAGAAATTCATACTTTTGATAATTTGTTTATAATGGGTAATTTTTTATTGTTTGCTTTGTTATTTAAACAAAAGTTTATCTAAGTAAATATAAAAAAGGCATTGATTAAGTTAAATAGAAGTTAAAAAGATTAAGGTGCTCAACGATACATGATTCTCTCATTTCCGAACATGGGACCTAATTGGGTAGCGTTTAAAACATTATTCGAGCAGCTTGATCCATCAATAGAAGTAATCTTACCTGATCCAACTAATAGAGAAGCTATTAAAGTTGGTGTAAAGTACAGTCCAGAATTTGTATGTTTCCCTTTTAAAGCAACGTTAGGAGATTTTGTTAATGCTATTAAAAAGGGTGCCGATACTTTAGTAATGGCTATAGATTGCGGACCATGTCGTTTTGGTTTTTATCACGCAGTTCAAGAACGCCTTTTACACGATATGGGCTATAAACATGTAAGGGTTATTCCATTGGATCAAGCAGATTTACTAGAATTCCACTGGGTTAAAACTCTTCAAGAAGTAAGTAGTAAGAGTGGTCTTTTTGCTTATCCAAGATTCGTAAAAGCCGTGATTTTTTTCTTGAAAAAAGCAAAGCTTTTACAGGACATTCAAACTGCTGAAGGTTTGTTCCGCGCATATGAAAGAAATCAAGGAGATACTACTGAAGTATTGAATAATGTGTTAAATAAACTTGATCAAGCTAATACTCTTAAAGAGTTAAGAAATTTTAAAAAAGTGATTAAAGAAGATTTTAATAATATTGATCTTGATAAATCACGAACTCCATTACGAGTAGCTATATTTGGCGAGATCCATATAAGTTTAGAACCATACGTTAATGTAGATATTAGACGTAAACTTGGAGAGATGGGAGTAGAGATACATCAAAATCTAAGTTTATGGGATTGGGTTTCGCATAAATTCCATTTGAATTTTCATCGAAGATGGTTAGAACATCTTTCGAGGCCTTATGTTCCCATGGATATTGGAGGAGAATGTCAGTGGGTATTGGGAGAATACATCGATAGAGCCCAAAGTGGTTTTGATGGCTCATGTCATGTGTACCCTTTTACTTGCATGCCTGAAGTGACGGCTCGAACGATTATTACAAATAAACTTAAGAAAATCTATGATCTTCCAATAATATTTTTCTCATTTGATGAACACTCTGGCACTGAAGGAATGAGGACGAGATTAGAAGCGTTTGTAGATCTAATGAACTCGAGACGTAAACATAAATTAGGAATTGAGAATATCTCCCTTGAAGACCAAAAGAATAATTTTTATAAATCTAATGGTTCACATTTCTTTCAAGAATGTATTCAATTAATTCAGACATAATAGTGGTGCAATTATGGTACAGGTTTCAGAAAAAATAAGTAAAGAAGATGGAAAGCTTGATGCTTTTCTTGGAATTGATATTGGAAGTGTTACATGCAAATTTGTATTGATGGATATTGAGGGCAATGTCCTTACAAGTGTATTTTTACGTAATCGAGGATCTCCTATCGAATCTGCCAAGGCAGGTATGGAAGATTTACGTGAAAAGATTGAACAAGATGAAGGATTACAAGAATATGAAATACGTTGTTGTGGAACTACTGGTTCCGCAAGATATTTAACGAAAGCTATTGTTGGTGGAGATCTTGCCAAAACAGAAATTATTGCGCATGCAGTAGCGACTCAATCCCTTTATCCAGACGTAAGTACAATTTTAGAGATTGGTGGACAAGATTCGAAAATTATCATTCTACGCGATGGGATAATTGTAGATTTTGCAATGAATTCAGTATGTGCTGCAGGAACGGGGTCTTTTCTTGATCATCAGGCTGCAAGACTTGGAATCCCAATTGAGCAATTTGGAGATTATGCTGTACGATCAAAAAATCCTGTGAGCATTGCAGGGAGATGTACGGTATTTGCAGAATCAGACATGATTCACAAACAGAACGCGGGATACTCTAAAGAAGATATAATCGCGGGTCTATGCGATTCCCTTGTTCGTAATTATATGAATAATTTATCTAAGGGAAAAGAATTAAATGAGCCAGTAGTTTTTCAAGGAGGGGTATCTTATAATAAAGGAATTGTTCAAGCTTTTGAAAGACATTTGGGATGTAAAGTAATTGTTCCAAAATATAATGTTTTAATGGGCGCTTTAGGAATGGCAATCCTCGTGAAAGATTATTATTTAGATCATGGACATGAAACATTATTCCGAGGTCTACATGTAGGGGATTTAGAATTTAAAACATCAACTTTTCACTGTGGAGATTGTCCAAATAATTGTGAGATTGTTCAAGTTAAAATGCCACAAGATGAAAATAAAGTTATTGCCCGTTGGGGCAGTAGATGTGGAAAATGGGAGGTTTTCTGAGAAAATGGCAGAATTTCTGAAACAATTAAAAGAATTGGGAGAGGAGATTTTTGAGACTCTTAAACATAAAACTAAATTAAGTACAATCTTTGATCTTTATACAGAAAAGGTTATCCCCACATTTGTTTCAGAAAAAGATTTAAAAAAATATTATGAAAAAAGAATGGAAGAAGTTAATGATTTTATAGATAAATTATAAAAAGAGGTAGAAAAAAATGAGTGAAATTAGCGAAAGTCCAAGTCCAGAAATAAAGGAGGAAGAAGAAGATAAGTTAAACCCAAAAATTATAGCTTTTGATGCACTTTATGCCGCTGTAAAAGGTTTAAGTGGTTTATTTCTTAAGGCTTTTATGGATTTAAAAATCGAAGGGAAAGAGAATATTCCATTGAGAGGAAAGGCGATCTTAACTACAATAACACCTAATATTATTCGTGATATGTTAATAATAGCTCAAGTATCAGGTCGTAAAATTCATTTTATGCTTGATCCAAAGTTAATGAAACATCAAATTGCTGGACCAATTCTGAAAAGTCTCGGAATGATTCGAGGAACTGAAAGCAAAGAAGATACTGAACCGATTGAAAAGGTTTTTGAGATTTTAAATGAAAAGGGTGATCTGGTAGGGATGACGCCCGAATCAAGGCATGATCGCGAAGTACAGATAAAATCAATGGCTGCAATAATAAAGTTTGCAATTGCTGGGGACGCCCCTATTATTCCAATAGCAATTATTACAGAAAAAGGGAAGATCTTAAACATGTTTACTGGAGATACCTTAAAAGTAAAGATTGGAGCACCTTTAAAAGTTGAAAAAAGATTAAATCGAGAGAAACATCGAGCTGAGCGCTATGAACTCGCTGAAGATATAATAAATATTATTGAATCCCTTAAAGAAAGACCCGAACTTGAAGAAGAAGAAGAATTTTAAAAATTATTTTTGTTAAATTCTTATTTTTATAAATTTTTTAAAAATATTAAGAAATTCATATAAGGTTACAACTTAAATTATTATACCTACTGTAAAATTTATAATTAAAAACATAATTAAGATTGTCGTTAAAACTATTCCATTATCCCATTTTAACGATTTTTTCTTTGAAATCCAATTAAAATAGAGAATTAATATAAATAGAATCAGCCAATTCCAAAATAAAATCCATGAAATGGTAAAAGTTCCAATAATAATTGCACTAATTCCAAAGGTAAGTGTTAAGTTCCAAAATACTTTTCCAATCATCCCTCCTATGCCTATTTCAATACTTTTTTTTTTAATAGATTTTATAACTAAAGTTAGTTCTTCGACATTTGTTACAAAAGCAATAATAACAAGCCCAAAGAATGTTTCAGGAATATTTGTTAGAATAATGATTTGTTCTGTAGAAAAAATTAATAGTTCCCCGCCTAAAAATATGAAAATAAAGCTAATAATAATTAAAATTATTTTTGTAGATTTTGATTTTTCTTTTAATTCATAAATCTGATTACCATTTTGCATAGAATTATCCCTCAAAATACCGTCCACAGCACTTTCTTTAGTAAGATTTTTAACATTCATAAAAAAATAAATGAAATATACAAAAATGACAATAATTCCAACAATAAATAATCCAAATTTAACTAATATACCTATAAGAAGTAAACTAATACAACCATATAATAATATAAAATAATATTGTGGTGTGGATTTAAAGCTAATTTTATAGAAAAAAGCTGGTATTGCGAAACTTATTGTTAACGCTATTATAGAATTTCCAATGACATTTCCAATTGCGATATAAGATAATCCACTTGTAGCAGCAATAATCGAAGCAATTGATTCTTCTGGATCAATGCCAATAATTAATGCTCCAATAATAAAAGGAGATACACCAAATATTATACATACATCTTTTAGATTGTCTAAAAAGACATCTGCAGAAAAAAAAATAATTAAGTATCCAAGAATAAAAAAAATTGTCCAGAAAAAAAGTTCTATCATACTGGATCATGGTTTTTTTTATTCCAATGTATTAAAATTTGGAATTTAAAAGTTTTTCCCTTATATTCTCCACCACTGATAGCGGAAAAATCAAATCCATTATATTTGTGCCAATCTAGAGAGGCCTTATTAAATAATGGTTTTTCTACTATGAAAGCAACAATAGGAGTCTCTATTTTTGATAAAACTTTTTTAAAGATGGTAGTTGCTATACCTTTATGTTTATATTTTGGCAAAATACTTATTTGGTCTAAGTATGCAAATTCAGTATCTTCATTAAGGAGTAATTCTTTACTTTTTTCATCCT
>JBHLPN010000243.1:0-2091 GCA_048939445.1 Promethearchaeota archaeon
GGATTATTTACCGCTTTTAAATACAAATCATGCAAATATTTAGTTCCTTCTACAGTTTTGCTATATTCTTCCATTGTTTTATAATTCCTGAAATCGAACTCATCAGGCATATGGAAGGAAAAGAATAACAAAAGAAAAATATTGCCTTTTTGGTTCCTACCAATTTAAACGTTTATATTATATAGAAGCCATCATTACAAATTGAATATTAAGTCTGTATCTCTGTTGAATTAATCAAAGAATTTTTTAATAGTTCTTATAGCTTTAAATAAATTTTTATTAATTTTTCTTCAACAAATCCACCTTAAATGATTTTTTTCAATAGGAATTAAAAGAAAAATATTTTATTTTAGCACTCTTATTTCTTCATTAATTTTTACTTTAAATGAACATTTGATGAGAAAAAATGAATTTTGAAGAAATAAAAAGTTTATTGGGTACAGATGCTGAAGATTTATTAAATCATGTATGTACAGGGATTTCAAAAGAAATGATTCATCTTCCTGGTCCTGATTTTATTGAAAGAGTTGTAGAACATACAGATAGGAATAATCTAGTTTTGAATAATATGAATCGTTTATTTAATCAAACGGGAAGATTAGCTGGGACTGGATATTTGTCTGTATTACCTGTTGATCAAGGAATTGAACATACTGCTTCAGCTAGTTTTGCAGTTAATCCCAGATATTTTGATCCTGAAAATATTATAAAACTTGCTATTGATGGTGGGTGTAATGCTGTTGCATCTACTCTTGGTGTTTTAGGCTCTATTTCAAGACGATATGCTCACAAAATTCCTTTTATTGTTAAAATTAATCATAATGAATTACTTACTAAACCTGCTCTTTCTGATCAAACACTCTTTGCGAATGTCGATCAAGCTTTCATGATGGGCGCTGCTGCTGTGGGAGCAACAATTTATTTTGGCTCTAAGGAATCTAGACGCCAAATTCAGGAAATTAGTGAATCATTTAGATATGCTCATGAGTTAGGGTTAGTATGTGTTCTTTGGTGTTATTTAAGAAACAAAGAAGAATTCATTAAAGATGATAAAGATTACCATACTGCTAATGATTTAGAGAGTCAAGCAAATTATTTAGGAGTTACAATTGAGGCAGATATCATAAAACAAAAATTATCTACTCTTAATAGAGGTTTTCTTGATTTAAATTTCGGTAAAACAGATAAACTTGTTTATGAAAAACTAGCAACAGATCATCCAATTGAGTGGAATCGGTATCAAGTTGCAAATTGTTTTATGGGACGAGCAGGTCTTATTAATTCTGGAGGAGAAGCAGGTGGGAATGATCTTCAAGATGCTGTAAGAGCTGCCGTTATAAATAAGCGTTCTGGTGGTATGGGACTTATACTTGGAAGAAAGGCATTCAAGAAACCTACTCCCGAGGGTATAAAAATACTTAATGCGGTACAAGATGTATATTTAAGCAAAGATATTACTATTGCATAAAAATTATCTTTTTTTCTTTTTTTAAACAAGACTGTTTTTATTAAATTAAAATTAAAAATAAAACTAACATTATTCATACTAAAGAATTAAATTTTTCTTAAGATCATTATGGGAAAGGATAAGAAATTTAGACCAGATCCAAATATGAATCCTTACATGGTTAGACAGACGCCTTCTCCTCCTAAAAGAGCATATATAGATTTTAATACTCGTAGAATTTGTCCAGCATGCGGTAGGGACATCAAAATAACTCATAATTTTTGTAAATATTGTGGAGTTGATTTAAGCGCAATAGAACCAATTGGTAGAGATGAAATTTCAAAACAACTTGCTATAACAGCCGTAACTGATCCAGATCCTGAAGTTAGAAAAGAAGCTGTTGATACACTAGGGGATTTTGAAGATAATAGAGTATTAGGAGTCCTCACTTATGTTTTACTAAATGATCCGGATGAAAATGTAAGAAAAGAGGCTGCAGATGAGCTTGGAAACCTACACCATCCATTGAGTTTAGACACATTAGCAAAAGCTCTTAAAGATGAAAGTGCAATTGTTCGAAAAGAAGCCATTGAAGGATTAAAAAAGATTAAAAAATTAACTAAACCAAAAGAAAAAATTGAAGA
>JBHLPN010000243.1:2191-4972 GCA_048939445.1 Promethearchaeota archaeon
CGGACATATCGCATATCTTCTAGTCGTTCAGTAACTTCCATTGATTCCAATCTAAATGCATTTAAGAATTCAGTCGGCTCATCTCCTGCATCTACAGAAACAATCTTACAACGATGGTATCTTGCATCGCTCATTAACTCATCTTGGAGAGCCTGAGCTACTCTTGAACTAATGAAGCGTTTGCGAACAGGAGATTTTGGACCTTTCCAGATGAAAATCCTGCGCAAATCTTCCCTAATTATTACTAAAACTTGTTCTGGATAAAAATATTCTTGAAGTTGCTCTTCATCTATGCTTAATTTAATTCTCTCTCCAGAATCATCCAATTCATAAACCATAAATGTCTCATATTCTGTCATTTTCATTCAGTATGAAAAATATTCGGTGATATTTCAATTTCTAAGGATTTTATTAATAATTATTTAAAAGAAATATAAATTACGTTTATAAAAATTTTTTTTTTTAAAAAATACGACAGAACTTTGAATTAGTATAATCTTATAAATTGGGAAAAAAAAAATTAAGTTATATTACATATCATGAAGAACATTGTCGATTGAAAGCACAAAACCTACAAGAATTCTTCGATCAGTTTCATTATCAAGTATTCTTAATGCGTAAGTATCTTTAAAATCAAGTAAACCACCAAGGAATACATCTCTCCACTTATCTGCTTTTTCGATTTCTGCAACAACTTTTCCAGTTGTAACATCATAGACTTTGTAACTCCAACCCATGAATTTACCCTGGGCACGGAACCATTGAACTCCGTTAGGATCTTCTAAATAAAACACAGGTCTGAAAAATGATAATATTTTCTTCTTAATTCGAGCTATTAAATTCCCTTGAGGGTCTTTTAAATCTTGGGCTCCACGAGCAGATACAATTTTAGCATGAATTGTTGCCGCAATAGTACCATCAACTTCTTGTAATTCAACTCTCCTTCTAATACTTAGGATGACTCTTTTCATTCGACCAATTATTTGATTATTCTCATCTAAAATTTCACCGGAACCCCAATCCCAATACTTTTCTTTAAGAATATAATAATTCCGATTGATATCAAACAGTCCACCTGGACGAGTTGGGCTCGGCTGTGTTGTAGATATTGGAGGTGATACGGTTTCTTCTGATTCTACACTGGCAGATACTGGTGAACCACACTTTTCACAGAAGTTTTGTGATGTATCTTTAATTTCAGCACCACAATTTGCACAAAAGGGCATTTTTCTACCTTTAATTTTTAGTAATTATGTTATACTATGAATGGTGACGTGGTTTTATAAAGTTTCGGGTAAAATATCTAATGAAGGATAGCTTCATGAAAATATTTTAATTGAATAAGGCTTAATTATTATTAATATAAATATCTTGTTAGCAAAGAAATGTCAGCTATCCCAAAACTATTAAAATTAAAAGATTATATCACGCTTATAGGAACTTCTCTTGGAATTATAGCTTTAGTTTGCGCTTCTTTTGGTACTCGTGAATTTCTTTCCTTAGGTTTTTTTCTGGTAACTGTAACGCTGGGTACAGATATGATAGATGGTTATATTGCAAGAAAAACTCAAACAGTTAACGAAATGGGTAAAGAGATGGATTCTTTAAGTGATTCTCTTACATTTGGGATCGCCCCGGCAGTTTTAACTTATCAATCTTTTAAGATCGGGAATTTTTTTGATATCTTTATAATTATAGGTGCAATTTGCTTTGCTATTGGGGCGATACTTAGATTAGCCCGTTTTAATATCTCAGAAACTCCAGGATATACAGGAGTTCCTACTCCTATAAGTGCACTGTTGTTAATTACTTTTTTTTATGCTAATTATTTTTACTCCATTGCTATGCAATTGAATAATTTCTTAGGCATCTCATCATATATAATACCTTTCTTAATGGTCTTAATTGGCTGGTTTAATATTACAACGTATATTCATTTCAGTGAGAAAGATAGAACTACTTATACTTTATTTCTTATAGTCGCTCCAATTTGCCCTATTTTAGGAATAATTGGTATAAGTTCACCTACTTTCCTGACGTCGATTATTATATCAATTTTCTTTTTAGGATCGTTCTTTCTTTTAACAATATCTATTATAAGGGGATTTTTTCGTAAATCTGTAAGAAAAAAAGAGTAATGTTTTCCTCTTAATACTGTTAATATTGCAGATAAACTTGAAATAGAGGAGTCTAAAATAATTTCTTTTTCCAATTATCAATATTTACTAAAATTTCTCGTTTATCATTCTCATCTAATACAGAGAATTTCTCTTTAAACTTATTTATAATACTTCTTATTTTATGTAAGGTTACTGAAAATCCCTTTTTCTCTAATATTAAATCTGCAATAGCTTGCAGTTCTTTACCAAATTGATCACCCTTAAGATTGTTCAATTTCTGAATTAAAGAGTTAAACGCATTATTAATTTCTATTCCCTCTTCATCATCAGCTTTAGGTTGAGCTACTGCTATAAAATCAATTTTTTCTTTTAATTTTCGTTTTAAATCAGTAATCTGTGGTTTTGGAGGAATTGATACTGATTTTGTAGTTATTGGGCTTTTAGTAGCTCTTAGATCATTCTTTGGAACTTCTTGCATTTGACTTGTAATTGTAATTGGTGGTTTAATTTTTTTCTTTTCGATTTTTTTAGGTTTTTTAATAATCTCTTCAGATTGTAATTTCAGTTCAATTATAGGTTTAGCAGTTGTGAGTGGTTTAGTTGGTGTTATCTTAAGGAGTTCTGGTTTTACTATTTGAGCAGCGTGAAAAGTATCTGAATA
>JBHLPN010000244.1:0-4970 GCA_048939445.1 Promethearchaeota archaeon
CCAAGATTTCGAAGTCCTTGCTTAATAGTTAAAATGTGTTCCATCATCTCCTCACTAATAGCTTCTGCTAGGGCTTTATCAGTTGAAGATAAATCAATTTCATGAATTTCGAACCATGGACTAAATGGATTAATAATTATAATAGTATGATTAAAAGGAACTAATTTTTTGATAGCTTGAGATATATCCTTTGGATTAGCCTCTAAATCTGATATGACAAAAACTAAACTACGCTTTTGAAATCGCTTTGTAAAGTGTTCTATTGCTTCATTGAACTTACACTTTCCTTGCGGTTTTATTCGTGCTACAAAATCTAAAACTTGATAGAAGTGTTCTTCTCCACTATTTGGTTTTAAAAATTTAAGATTCTTTTTATCTGAGAATGTAAAAACTCCTACATTATCTCTTCGTGTTAAAGCTACTTTTGTTAAAAGCATACAGGCTCTTATTGCATATTCAAACTTAGTATTTTCAATTGCTCCACCCGCCATTGTATCTGATGAATCTACCAAAATCATAACAGTTACATCTCTTTCACTTTCATATTCCTTCACGATTAATGTTTGAGAGCGTGCACTAGCTTTCCAATCTATCAATCTAAATTGATCTCCAAATACATATTTCCTCATCCCATAGAATTCTGATCCAAGTCCTTTTTGCTTCGATCGTTGTATACCATAGTTTAATTGGAGAGATCTTTTTGAGCCTAAAATTTCAATTCTTTTAATATCTTCATAAGGTGGGTAAATTAGAATATCTGTAACACTATCTGGTACAATCCTCTCAAGTGAATTAAACCCCAGTCTATCTTTTACAATTATTGATAAGGGTCCGAGAGCATATTCACCTCTAACCTTTGGTTCAAGAACGTATGAAAATTTAATTAGATCTTTTGGTCCAATTCTAGTAGATATAAAATTTTCACCTAATATTAATCTAAAAAGCTGTGGGTTATAGTTATCTCTTATTTCAATAAAATCAAAGCTGTTACGACCAATATTTTCAATTATTACTTTCACATGAACAAAGTCATCCTTGAATACCTTTTCTTTTTCAAGTTCTCTATGCACTCGTAATTCTTCTACATTCATTTTATAGTAGAAGATTGGTAAACTAATGATTGTACTAAACAATAATAAAATTGCGAAGTAAATTAAGAAATAATTTTCAAACGCAAATCCTGCTGTAAGGAAGAATACAGCAAATAAAATTAAACTTCTACCTTTACCTCCTAGTATAAAACTCCACCTTTTTTAATATCTTTTTATTTCCAATTCTTATAAAATTCTATTCCCATAAAAAAAAATTGGGTTAGATTGGGATTGGTATATCTTCGACAATTGATTTAAGAACACTTTTTGTGTCAAGGCCTTCTAATTCAGCTTCTGGTTTCAAAAGAAGTCTGTGGTTTAACGCTGGAACAATTAATGCTCGCACATCATCGGGAGTAACATATGATCGACCTAAAATTGCGGCACGAGCTTTCGCACACTTCATCAGGGTCAAGCTTGCTCTAGGTCCACATCCGAGAGCAATCTGTGGGTGATTTCTAGTCTTTAATATAATATCACGTACATATTTTAAAATCCGATCATCAATATATACTAAATTCATAATTTTCTGTGCTGCAAGGATTTCTTCCCCTGTTGTGATCATTTCAACTGAAGGAGATTCACCTGAAATTTGTCTACGCATAATCTCCACTTCTTCATCTTGCTCAGGATAATCAAGCCAGAGTTTAAACAAAAATCTGTCAACTTGAGCTTCTGGTAGTGGATAAGTCCCTTCCATCTCGACAGGGTTCTCAGTTGCAATAACAATAAAAGGTTTTTCCAATGATAAAGTTTGACCTTCAATTGTTATTTGGCGCTCAGCCATAGCTTCAAGTAAGGCCGCTTGTGTCTTAGGTGCGCTTCTATTAATCTCATCAGCGAGAACCAAGTTCGCAAAAAGTGGTCCTTTTTGAAGAACAAATGCACCTTCATTCTGATCGAATATTTTTGTTCCTGTTATATCAGCTGGTAACAAATCAGGAGTGAATTGAACTCTTCGAAAGGATATTCCAAGTGTCTTCGCAAAAGTTTTAGCCATTACTGTTTTTCCGAGACCTGGGACCCCTTCTAAAAGAACGTGTCCATTCACTAACAATGCTATAAAAAGCTGTTGTAAAATTTCACCATACCCTACGATAACTCGGCTTACTTCACTTAATACTTCCTGGGCTATCTCTCTTATAGGTGCTACATCAATTTCCTCATGGTCATAATACTTTGCTTTGTCAGGTGTTTCCATTTATTTATAACCTCTTTAATTTTTAATTTTTTTTATTTTAATATTATTTTTTGTATTTTAAAATTGATTAAATATTATTAACTGCCCAATCCATTTCAAAAAATAATTCTTCGAAATCTTGTTCAGTTTTAACTTTAAATTTTCCTTCTTTAATTGATAAAATCTTTTCCATAAACTTGGTTATTCTTTTTGTTTTTAATTTTGTTGTTGATGGATCTTTTGTAGTGACTAAATCTACAACATTTTGAATTGTTATTTTTCTTCCTCCCAATTGATAATTTAATTTTCTTTCCAGTCTTCTATAAAGCAATTTTAAGGCATCTCCATATTTCATTTTGTCCTTATACTCCTCAATCTTTTGTGCAAAAAAGGAAGATGTCCTAAATCTCGCTATTTCTTCTTTTCTTTCTTCTTCTTCAGCTATTTTCTGTTCCTCCTTTTTCTTATCTTTTTTTGGAAGGTATTTCCTTAATGTGTAAAACGCAAGGAGCGGGTAAATCCATGCTGTGATCGGATTTGTTGATAAGTGAACTATATATTGCATAATAAATCCAAATATTCCTGCAGATGTAAGATCTCTTGAAAATTCTGGTCTTATGTGAGCTTCATCAAATACAACAATCCACTCATCTTTTGTTCTACCTTCATTTACATATGTTAACCACTCAATTATATTTAATCCAAAAAGCATATTATCATATAAAGGATCATTAATTAATTCATTATTAAATAAACTTGCATCTGCTGATACAAATAAGCGTTGGTCTCCCATATCATTTGCTAAAAACACATGTTGTTCATATACTCCAAGAGGAAAAGTATCTGGAAGTGGAAATCCAATATCAATAAAACTCATAAAACCTAAATTAAGTTCATCTGCAGGTTCGTTGTATCTTTTATTGCCATCTTTATCAATAAATCCAAAAGGAGATGTAGTTCCTACAGACGTCCACCCAAATTCCTCAATGAAAGGTCCGCCTACAGCACAGGATGCTACTGAAAGAATCACTTCATCAACTCCATTTCTAGTTGGATGAGCAGCAAAATTAGTAATTACAGGAAATTCTGGAGTTGTATCATAAGATGAATTATCTCGTAAAATTCCATCAGGAAATATCGTTAAAGGAATATTAACACTAGGATCAAATATACTTGCAACTAGAATTTCCCACAATAGAGTGCTAGTCGAGCCATGATCGTGACATATCAAAAGTGAATTTGTACCGTTAAAGAAATCTATAAAATAAGGTACTTCAAAAATGGGATCATAAAATTGATTTGGTCCCAGCAAGATTAATAAAATCGATTTATCTAATCTTTCCGTAGCACTTAAACTAGATTGGATTGTCATTACTTCATATCCATCATTTTCAATTGCTCGTTTGAAGTCTGAAGCACCATTCCATTTATCATTATATACTGAGAAGTTCTGATCATTAACACCTTGATCAATAATGGGGGAAAATAAGGGTATGAAACAGAAAATAAATATAATAACAAATAATGCTTGTTTATAAATTGAACCAGATTTTATTTTTTTTCGGGATTGAGACTGACGCACTTTTACTGTTGTTGCGTTTCTTAAGAATACAATAAGAAAAATACCACTAAATATTGCTCCAAAATAACATAAAAGTGGAAGATATGTAACCATACCCCACCAAAGGGGTAAATCATACGGATTTTCATTTTGAATATGAATAATAAAATCACTAATAAGAACTCCAAAAACTACGAGATATATTGTTAAGAACGTAAAAAATATCCCTTTTGAAATATTAATACTCTTTTGAGATGCTTTTCCTGCTTTTACCATCGTGATTTACTTATTATTATATTGAAATTATAACAAATACTATTTTATTTTTAACCTACAAATGAAATGTAAATGTCTTCCCTGTAATTTCATTATATAAATTGGTAAATAAGTCAATTGTAAAGTTTAGTTCTTTAGTTGTAGGTTCAACACCACCATAGATTATATCTTCTATTTTTTTTATAAATGGATACACAGACTCTGGTTTTAGCTTCTTTTCTAATTCATTTACACATGCAATAGCAAATTCACGAATAGTTTGATGAGCTAGTCTAGGTTTCTTAAATTTAATATTAATAAGGTCATCGTATACAAGATAAATATATGCTATCGCCTCCTTAGGTCTGTTTGTTTCCACTAATACCTTAACATTATCAAACCTCTGTTTAATATTAATCTCTGGTTCAGGTTGTTTCTTTTTCTTTTTTGCCATTATTTTTTACCTATTTTAGTATTTTTCGAATAATTTACTTAATAATTTTTTTCGAATTTATAATTCTTTGTACTTATTTCTAATTTTTTCTTTTAATTTTTTATTATGTTGGAGTTAAAAATTTAAAACAAAATTATATCCAGTCAATTGAAAATATATTGGTGAAAATAATTCACATGTATTATAGAAATCTTTATCGGTTATTTTAAAGGGTTTTGCATATATTATTTCCTCAACTTTTTGAATAAATGGGTAAATTGATGAAGGTGTCAATTTTAATTCTTTTACTGAAATTATAGCAAAATCTCTAATTGTTTCGTTTTCTTTTCTTGTTCGATTGTATTTAGCATTAATTAAATCCATATAAATAGCATTAAATAAATATGATATTGATTCTTCTAATCTTCCAGAATCTTTAAGAATTTTAAG
>JBHLPN010000036.1:0-15943 GCA_048939445.1 Promethearchaeota archaeon
ATTTTTTGAGCAAGCACATTTCCTTCAGGTTTTACAACTCTAGAGTATTCATTTAAGGTATCGAATTTTTTGTCTCTTACTTGCCTTAAAAGCATTAAAATTGAGAGTAGTACGTCATTTGGTTCAAATCCTGAAATTACATTAGGTATTTTATATCCCTGCGAAAATATCTCATATGGTTTCAAACCTATTATTGTTGAGACATGACCTGGTGAAATAAACCCATCAATTTTTAGTTGAGATTGGCTCATTAAAAGTTCTAAAGCAGCAGGTATTAATTTGTGAGCACATATTACTGAAAAATTTAAAGGAGGACCAGATTGTATTTCATATCCGATAAGAGGAACGGTAGTTTCAAATCCTATTGCAAAAAAGATTACTTCTTTATCTGGATTTTCTCTTGCTATTTTAACAGCATCATTTGGTCCATACACTATGCGAACATCCGCTCCTTTAGCTTTAAGTTCAGCAAGAGAAATATTGGTGGCTGGTACTCTAATCATATCTCCAAAAGTTGTAATTATTGTATCTTCTCGTCTCCCTAACTCAACTGCCTTATCTATATCTGCTGCTGGACATATACATACTGGACATCCTGGCCCTGATAATACTTCAATTTCTTTAGGTAAAAGGGTTCTTAATCCATATTTAGAAATAGTATGTTCATGAGTTCCACAAACATGCATAAATTTTACTGGTTTACTAATTTCCTTAATCGCCTTATTTATTGCTATAACAATTTTCTTTGTAAAATCTTTATTACGTAAAACTTTTATTCCAGGAATATCCATTTTCTCACCTTTTAGCAAATTCGAGGAATTGGTTCACCTAAAGGCATATCCATAAATCGAGTTCCCCCAACAATAGTTTTTAAAAAAACTCTCTTAGGATCATCAGTTTTCACTTTACCAATTATTTCTGCACTCTTTCCAATTTCAGTAGATCTAATTTTTGTTAAGATATTCTTTGAGTGATTAGAATCAACTGCTAAGAGAGCCCTCCCTTCACTGGCTATATTATAAGGATCCAATCCTAACATATCACATATTGCCGCAACTTGTTTTTTAATTGGGACTTTTTCCTCATCAATCCAGATACTGACATTTGATTTCACTGCCCAATTATTTAAAGCTGCTGCTACACCACCACGAGTAGGATCTTTCATTGCGTGGATAAAATTATTACGTATTTCGATCTGAATCGCTTTATAAATTTCTAGTAGTAAAGAAATGTCGGATTTTAAATTAGTAGATATATTTAACCCTTCCCGTGAAGCCATCAAGGCTGTCCCATGATCTCCAATACTACCAGTTAAAATGATATCATCTCCAATTTTTAGATTATTGTCTAATACTTTTACTTTTTTATCTTTTATTCCAATACCAGTCGTCGCTATTATCATTTCATTTAAGGTTCCTCTTGGCATTACTTTAGTATCTCCAGCAATAACTGCAATACTCGCTTTTTTTGCTATTGAATTCATTGAATTAACAATCCTTTCTAATTGACTAAATTCGAAACCCTCCTCAATGATTATCATAGATGTTAAAGCTAATGGTTTAGCACCCATCATTATAAGGTCATTAACTGTCCCACAAATACTTAGTGTTCCCAGATCTCCTCCAGGAAAAAATAGAGGATAAATTGTATGACCATCTGCAGTAACCACAATTTCTTTGTCATAATTTTCTAAAGGAATTGTGGCACCATCGTCTAATTCCTTAACACCAATACCATTATTAACATTTTTATAAGGAATATTTCTAGTTATAAATTCGATTAATTCTTCTTGCAAAATTCCACCAGCCCCATGAGCCAGACGGATTACATTTGAACTCTCTTTTTTTATACTCATAATTGTCAAATAGAAACAAAAATTAAAAGAATTTAGGTTATAAAAGAATTATTTTAAAATTTCAAATAGAACGTATTTAAATTCAAGGTTGAAAGCATTTTTAATATATAAAAAAAAGAAAAATTATTAGTGATTTAATCTCCTTAATTACATAAAATAATAAGATTGTTTTTGAATATTAAACACGATAATTTCTCTAAACTTAAATAATTTAATTTGATTAGAGATAATCCTAGTGTATCTATATGTTCCTTACATGCCGTATCCATTTTCAATTGATTCATTACTTGTAATATGACTTTGTTAGATCTATTTGTGGCAAATACAACATTTTGGAGCAAAAGTATTATAATGAATTATTATTCCAATTAATCTATATGATAATCTTATTTTCTACTTTTATTAAAAATAAACTAAAATAAGCGTATTTCATATATTGAAATTTAATAAAAAATTACATGAATGTAAGCTTTCGAATTTAATTTAATATTAATTTTGAATATTTATTCATATGATTAAAATAATTTTATTTAAATGTTTAATGAATCAGAAATTTTTAATAAAGTTATGAATAAATAATTTCAACTAATTTTTTTTAATATAAATTAGCTATTTTATACAAACAAAATATACAATAAAAAATTGATAAAAAATGGCTGTAAAAGTAGCATTCTTACAAAATTCTGATTGCTGGGGATGTCATCAAAGCTTGTTAAATTTACATTTAAACTTGCTTAATGTCCTTCCAGCATTAGAGATTGTCTATTGGCCAGCTGTAGTTGATTTCAAATATGAATCGTTGAAGGCAAGAGCAGACGGAGAAATTCTGGTGGGTTTCGTTGAAGGCAGTTTACGAACCAACCATGATGTCGACCAAACGAAATTACTGAGACAAAAGTGTGCTTTAATTGTAGCATTTGGTAGCTGTTCTTGTTATGGTAATGTACATGGACTAGCTAACCAATGGAGTAAAGAAAATTTAGTAAAGCGTAAATTTTCTGAAGTTGAGAGTATAGCTGATGGAAGTGGAGGAGAACCTACTGTTAACACACCAGGGTTTACTGATAAAATTGTACCCGTTGATGATATAATTAAAGTCGATGCATATATGGCAGGTTGCCCTCCAAAGCCAGAAGCGATTGCTAGTGCCGTAGTCTTCTTATTAGGTCAGAAGCCATTCCCAATGAACGATTTAGCATTCTGTAATGATTGCAGTATTAAAGATAATTGTTTGTTGGATAAAGGGACACTATGTTTTGGTCCAATTACTAGTATAGGATGTAGTTTAAAATGTACTAGTGAGGGTAAACCTTGCGTAGGATGCTTTGGACCTGCTAAAACTGTTGATTCCAGAGCCGACAGATTGAATAATATGGCAAATAATCTTGGTACTCTTAGCTCGGGGGATAAAAAGAGTCTCTATGAGTTTTTACCCTTATTTTTGAATGTACCATTAATGGCAGGATTCGATCTAGCAGGAGATATTTTAAAACAAATAAAGAAGCGTGGTGCTCCTGAAACACCTCTGGCAAATTTGCCCCCTACAACAGAAGAAATTGCAGGAAAATTAATGAGCTATTTAAGAGATAATCGCGACTTCACAGAAATTTCAAATGTCTGCGACACATGTCCAAGAATTATTGGAAGTAAATCAACTATGACAAGAGTTAAGCGAGACTATGAAGGACTTCCCAACATGGATGATTGCTTTATTGAGCAGGGATATATCTGCGCAGGACCTATAACTAGAGCTGGTTGCGGTGGAATGTGTATAAAGGTTAATGCACCATGTACTGGCTGTTTTGGTCAGTCTGAGTGGGGTGTTAACCAAGCGGAGAGATTTGCTGATACTGTACTTAAAGGATTTAATGTGAGTTTATCAAAAGATGAACTACTCAGTCAAGTAAAAGATCATTTGGGTACATTTGAAAAATTCACTTTAGCAGCAAATAGAACCTATAAAGGAGGCGAATAAAAAATGGTAAAAGAAATAGTTGTTGACCCAGTAACTCGATTAGAGGGGCATAATAAGCTAAAAGTAATACTTGGCGATGATGGATCTGTTAAAGATATTCAATTTAGTATTACTACAACGAGATTTTTTGAAAAATTTCTAGAAGGTCGCTATTGTGAACATATACCAAGAATTACTCCAAGAATCTGCGGTATTTGTCCAATTCCTCATCATCTAACACCTACAAAAGCAGTGGAAGATGCATGGGGTGTTCAGATTCCTCCTGCGGCATATAAATTGCGTCAATTATTACAAAACGCAAAACAATATTCATCTCATGCATTACATTTTTACGCACTTGCTGCTCCTGATTTCTTATTAGGACCTATGGCAGATCCTGCTTTAAGAAATGTTGTGCATGTAATTAATAAAATGCCAGATGTAGGTGCTATGGCGCTAAAAATGATGGATTTTGGCCAAAAATTATGTCAAGCAATAGGGGGTAAATCAGTACATCCGATAGTTGCCATCCCTGGTGGGATGAAAAAACCATTAGATGAAGATGTCAGAGATTTGTTCTTAAAACAAATTGAAGATCAAGTTGAATGGACAAAAAAGACTGTGGATATTGGGTTAAAAGTTGTTGAGGATTATTGGGATGTCGTAGCAAATGTAGGTGTTGTTCCTACATATTATGTTGGTTTAACAAAAAATGGTGTTCATGATATCTATGATGGTGATATTAGAATTGTTTCTCCTACAGGTGAAAAATTTGATTACCCACCTCAAAGATATTTAGATGCTTTAGGTGAACACATTCCAGAACACTCTTATGCAACACACATGTATTATAAACCCGCTGGATATCCTGAAGGAATTTATCGAGCGAACACATTGGCAATGATTAACTGTGCTGATAAAATGGCTACTCCTTTGGCTGATGAGGCATTAAAAGCAATGAGAGCAAAAGTTGGGAACGTACCTCATCATACATTTGCATATCATTGGGCTCGATTAATTGAATTAGTTGAATCTATCGAAGTAATCGCAACGCTTCTTCAAGATGATGATGTCGTTAATCCTGATTGCAAAACTTTAGATGTACAACCTAGAGAAGGAAATGGTGTTGGCGTTACTGAAGCACCACGGGGATTACTTTTATACAATATATGGTCCAATGCTGAAGGAATTTGTAAAAAGGCAAATCTCTTAGTTGCAACAAACCATAATATTGCTGGGATTGAAAAAACACTTATGCATGTAGCTAAACAAGTTTTTGAAGACAAAGCACTTGATGGTTTAAAATTACCAGACCCATGGATTAAATAAATTAAATATATTGAAAATTAAAGAGAAAAGTGAACAAAAAAAATGAGTGATGTACCAGAAGGTGTGGTAAATCTCTTAGAAATGGTAGTTCGCTGTTTTGACTGTTGACTATCGTGTGCTGCTCACATCACAGTTGTTGATGAGGAGGGCACTGAGATTTACTCTCGAAAATTGAACGTAGGCTTAGGATGAATGTCCAATAAAAATGATAGAAATTGGACATAACTGCCCCTTGCGTGGGGTTAAAGCCTATCATAAAAAAAAATCATTCAAAAAATAAGAAAAAAAGTGGAAAAATATGGAAGCAAATTTTGAATTTAGGAAACAAGTTATGGATTTTCACATTGGGCCTGATGTAATTAAATACTGTTATCAATGTAGTAGATGTGCTGATAATTGTCCTGTAACTGCAGTAACAGAAGATTTCTACACAACTACGGGATATAATCCTAGAAGTAATATTTTATTGGCTCTTTTAGGGTATAAAGATTTACTCCTTGGAGGAGATGAGTTAGTAATTTGGGGATGTACTGTATGTGATACCTGTGATGAAGTTTGTCCTCAGAATATTGAGCTAACAGAAATTTTTACATTCTTAAAGAATCAGAGTATTGCTCTAGGGAAAGGTCCAGAATTTATTTATTCCCAAGCAAAAACGGTCTTCGATAATGCCAAAGCTATTCCTTCACAACCTGCGATTGAGAGACGTAGAGACCAATTAGGGCTACCAGCAGTAGTTGCACCAGATGTGGGTGAAGTACAAACATTATTAAGAAATATAGGTGCTGACAAAAAATTAAAATAATTCGAGGGTAAAAAAAAATGACAGAATATAAAATGTTTGAAGGATGTACAATTGGTAATAGGATTCCTTTTATTGAAGCAGCTTCGAGAAAAGTGTTAGATAAACTTGGAGTTCAAACCTCACAAGCACCATTTTCATGTTGTCCAGATCCTACTGGTGTAAAAAATTTTGATAACGATGCATGGTTGGCGATTGGCGCTCGAAATCTTTGTTTAGCTGAAGCTGAGGGTAAGGATATTATCTCATTATGCAATGGATGTGCGAACACCTTAAGAGGTGTGAAGCATCAATTAAAGCATGATAGTTTAAAAAAGGATAAAATAAACTCAGAGTTAGCAAAAATTGGAAAGGAGTTTAAAGGTTCTGTAGATGTAAAACATTTTGTTGATGTATTTAAGGACGAAATCGGTGTTGATCGTATAAAAGGTGCTATAACCAAACCTCTTTCTGGATTAAAGGTTGCTTGTCATCCAGGATGCCATTATATGCGTCCCGCAGAGTGGATGGAAAGCGATGATCCATTAAGACCAACAAATTTGCAAACACTAGTTTCTGCAAGTGGTGCCACGGTTTTAGATTATGATGATTTAGCTCTTTGCTGTGGTTCAGCTGTGACCAATGCTTATGAAGAGCATGGTATGGCAAACCTAAAGAAAAAGATGGATAGTATCAAAAAAACTGGTGCGGATGTTATTGTTGTAAATTGTCCTGCATGTTTTCAGCAATTTGATACAAAACAAAGAGATCTCACCAAGATGTTTGAGACAGAATATGGTATACCAGTTTTATATCTAACAGAATTATATGCTTTAGCAATGGGATTTAATCCAGATGAGTTAGGTTTGAAATTTCATCGCACAAGATTATCTGGAGTATTAGAAAAGCTTGGTATATAAATAAATAGCAAAATCTAAAATTTTTTTATTTTTTTTTTCATATTTGTCAAGATTATAAGATTTAAATAAGAAAGAATTCTTTAATAATTTGGAATTTTATACTTTTGGATATTTATAGAGTTCCAATGTATTTATCTAAGGGATTAATTTAAAATAGAGGAAAAATAATATAGAGTTATTATTATGATGTTTAATTTAAAGCGAGAAGCACCTTGGTTCTTCCAGTATTTAGAAAATTATTACCATTTATATCTTAATGTAAGGTTTAATAATGGAGAGATCATAAGAAGAGATATTGATTTTTTAGTAGAGTTTTCTCTCCAAGGATTTGAAGGGTTACTTTTTTATATGTACAAACCAGATACTAAAAAAATTAAATTTAATTTATTTAAACATTCAGTTGATCAAACCTATGAAATTAGAAATCTAATTTTTTCCTTAAAAGATGTAAAAATTAATTCTCTTGATTTTGTGATAATCCCTTTTGGTTATTTTAAAGAAGAACATCAATTTAATTTAGATATTAGGAGTACTCATGTAGAATCTAGTTTTGATCTATTTGCTTGGTCACCCTCAAATCTTTATAAAAATGTGAAATCTGTTATAAGGATAGCCAATCAATATTCTGAACTTATTCCTATAGATGATTATAAAAGATACTATTTTCAATTTGATAGTGCATTTAAAGGAAATGAAACTGGTCGACTTTTTGATCTAATTAATCTACTTGTAGATTTAGATGGGGCTGTAGATGAATTAGATAATACTCCTCTTTTCGAATCAATGGATTCAGAAATCAAATCATTAGTATCAAAAAGCAATGAATTCTTATTCGAATTATGCCAGACATCGGTTTCACTGGATGTAAGAAATGTTATTAGAGAATTAGAAAGACTAAAGTTCAATATTGACAGTCTTTCAAAAGAAGAAATATTCAACTGGCTTGATGATTTGATAGCATTTTATTCTGGTAAAACTTAATATTATTTATTTTATATTAAAAGCAACAGTTTTATTTGGTTTTCTGTATTATAAGAATTACGTTTAATAGTTTTGATTAGAGAAATTTTATGTGTTTAGCAATACCTGGAAAAATTTTAAAAATTAATGAGAACTCTGCATTAGTAGATTTCGATGGCATTAAACAAAATGTTATTATTGCTTTAATTCAAAATCCTGAGATAGGAAAATACGTCATTGTTCATGCTGGCTATGCTATAGAAATGATGAATGAAAAAGAAGCAAAAGAAGCCATAGATCAATGGAAAGAACTTGCAGAAGACCAGGATTTAAACTTAACAGATGTTATTTAAAAAAAAACAAACGTGTTTGGACTATTTCTTCTTAGTTTCTGAGGTAGCAACAACCAAATAACTAGCATTAGAGAAAATCGCTATTCCGACAAATATCAGACTTATAAAGTTAGCTAAAAGATTGCCATCTCCTACCATTTCTAGAATGAATGCTATGATTAAACAACACATTCCTAATACTAGAAGGTTTTCTTTCTTTCTCATCTTCTTTATCTCACTTCCTTTCTTTGATATGTATTTAATTTTGGATTATCTCCAATCCACTAAATACAGGTTGGGTATTTATAGATCATCTATATAGAATATATAGTTACTCATCAATATTATATAGATTTAAAAAAATGAGTTATTATCCTATAGATCAAAAAGTTCAGCCTTTAATTTCTTCAATTTATGATATAATGATTTAATTGATAGAATTGCTTTTGAGTTTGAGTTAAAATCAATTGGAGAATTTCCTTCTAAATCAGCTTTTCCAATTTCTGGGTCAAAAGGAATTGAATGATAAAGAGGGACATTCCAATCTTTAATTTTTTTATTGATTAGATCTTTTTGGGCATCATCGATTATTTTATTTACAATTAAATAAATATTGATAACTCCTAATTTTTTAGATAATTCTATAATTTTCTTGCATAGATCTAATGATTTTTGAGAAGGTTCTGTAATCACTAGCATAACGTCAATTCCTTTTGCTGTTCCTCTTCCTAAATGTTCAATACCAGCTTCAAAATCAACTATTACAACTTCATCTCTTTTCACAAATAAATTGTATAAGAGGGTTCTTATTAAAGCATTTTCAGGACACAAACATCCTGTAGCTGGTTCTTCAATTCCACCTAAAACTAATAACTGTAAACCATCAGGCCCTGAAACTTTATATTTATCAGGAATATCAGAGACTTCTGGATTTATATTATATATTCCAGGACCGGCGCCTTTTACAAAAGTTCTTTCCTCAATCATTGATTTCATTTCTTTAATTGGAACAATTTGATTTTTAGTATCTTCATCAATACCTAAAGTATAACTAAGGTTCATTGCTGAATCATTATCAATGGCTAGAACCTTAAAACCATCTTCAGCAAACATTCTTGCTAAAATACCTGCAACTAGAGTTTTTCCAACGCCACCTTTTCCACTTACTGCGATCTTCATGATTAATTTATTAGTAATTCTGAATAAGTTAAATTTTTTTTTTATAAGTTCAAATAATTTGAAGTAAATTACAATACTACAATAATATTATACCATCTGAATTTAATAATACATAAGAAGTACAAAATAAAAAACTAAAAATGTCAATAAATCAGGAGTTACTAAGAAATGATTATTCAATTGAACAAGCAGAATCTATTCAGATTAAGTGTCAAAACTTAATTAGCCAATTATCAGAGAATAATTATATTAGTAATATTGAGTTAATTGACTTTATTGTTGGAGTGGATGTTTCATATTATAAAGAAGGTAATCACGATTATGGTGTAGCATGTGCAGTAGTTTGGAATCTGAAACAGCAAAGAGAAGTAACTCATTTTTTTTCTAAAGGACGCATTAATTTTCCTTACAAACCAGGGTTTCTGGGATTTCGAGAATGTAAAATCTTAGCAGGTGTAATTTTAAAACTACCAAATCGACCAGATCTTATTATGTGTGATGGTCATGGGAGAATCCACCCAAGAAGATTCGGAGAAGCATCTCAACTTGGTTTTGCTCTAAACATTCCTAGTATAGGTATTGCTAAAAATCCCTTCATTGGATATTCTGATTGGCAAAAAATTAAGAGACTTAAAGGAAACAAAACACCAATTTGGGAAAAAGATCCAAAAATTACAAGTATAGAGCAATCAAATGAATTGTTGGGATACGCGGTATGTTTAAATAAAGGTTCTAAACCTGTGTTTATTAGTGAGGGTTATAAAATAACCCTTGATTTAGCCTTAAAAGTTTGTTTAGCAACTACGAAAGGACATAGACAACCTGAACCTCTTTATTTAGCGGACAATCTTTCAAGAAAAAACATAAATAAATTTAGCTAGTTTTTCCCATTTCTTGCATTTTTTGAGAAACTTCCATTAATTCATTAAAAATCTTTGCATTTTCTTCTGGATCTGTTGTTTTTAATAGTTTTTCATTTAATTTTTTCATTCTTTTTGTTAATTCAATGAATTCTTGTGGTGGTTCTAATTGATATTGGTATGTTCTTTTTCCATCTTCAGATATTCGAACATATACCCATTTTTCTGCTTGTTGTGACCAATTCCACCTATTTGGTGTAAATAACCGTCTTCCCATTGTTTAACATCCTGTTTTGATAGATCTGTATTTAAATTTAAAGAATAATAATTTATGAATACGTGTTTTTGTATTTGACAAGTCCGTCAATTAATATTGTTAGAGAGATAAATCATCTAAAATTCTTATAGCAAGTTCCCTAACATCTACATCAAGGTCTTTAGAAAGATTTTTTAGTATGGGTTTTAATTCTTCACTTTTCTTTTCAAATTTACTAAGAGCTTTAATAATACTATACCTTACTAACCAATCTTCATCATCAAGCATTTGAATAAAAGCATCATACACTTTATCATTTTTTATTACACTTAATATTCTTATTGCATTTCTCTTGGTCTCACTATTATCACTCTGTAAGTCCTGAATAAGCGAATTTATTACTTCGAGTTTTTTATTTTCATCAAGTAAGCCATACATTCTATAGAAAAGAGAAATATGAAGCCTTTTTGGTAGATTTTGTCCAATCTCTATTTTTTCAGTCTCCTTACTTGATAATTTCTGTTTTAATTCACTTAACTCTTCATTAAGAGCTTGATTAACTTTTTGAGATTCCAATAATTTAGATTTAACATCATCTAATTCCTCTTTCATCTCATTGAATTGTAATACTTCTTCAGTAGTCATTACTGCTGATTCACTAGATTCCTCTAATTGTTCTTGTAAAGATCTCACTTGAGCCTCGTAACCAGCTAATTCAGATGTTAACATTGCAATTGTTCCGTTTGCTACTTCTAACTCTTCCGAACTTGTTTCAATATGTTCTTGGAAACGTTCTTTTAAAGATTCTAATTCTGATAATAAATTAGCATTTTTTTCGTTAACAGACTCCATTTCTTCCGATTTTAGTTCGTCTAGCTTTTCTTGAAATTTTGATTTTAAAGATTCGATTTCTACTCGTAATAACCCATTTTCTTCCATTAATTGAAAATTAAGCTTCTTGAAATTTATTAATTCTTCATTTTCTTTAGTTTGAGTATTTTCATAAAGCCAATCCTCGTCTTCGCTTCCTTCTGATTGAATCTCACTAAGTTGGTTATGTAATCGTTCAATTTGGTCTTTATATTGTTCATTCTCCTCTGTTAGTTGTATTATTAATTTTTGAGCATTTATAAACTCTTCATTTAACTTTTCTCCGACGTCAAAATCTTCATTACTTTCTAATTCTGAACTTATTTCAAATATTTTATTGTCAAAACCATTAATTATATTTTGTTTATTTTCTAATTCTTCTCTTTGTGAAGAAATAATATCTTTTAAAACATCTATTTCACTTGGTAATTTAGCTTGCTCAATATCTTCGTCTTTCATTAAACTCTTAAAATTTTCTATTAATGTTGCCTGTTCTTGAACTACAAATTCCAATCGATTTTTTTCTTCTTTTATTGATTCTAGAGTTTTTTCTAATTCAGCGTGAGATTGAGTCTCTTTTTCAACTGAATCAATCAAATCTTTCAATTCTTTACTCATGATTTATAGGACCAATTAAATTAATTATCAGAAAAAATATTCATTTTCCAAATTATTAATATTAGTAATATCTATAAAATCTTAGTATTATTTAGGGCTTTCATATAATTGGAATTTAGGTCTTAAGAATGGAAGAAATTAATTAAAATGAATAAAAAGAATAATAAGGTGTTTAAAACCTAATTTGTGAGTTTTAAACTATTTTTACTTCAAGGATTTTATCGCCTTGAACTATTGAATCAACAACATCTTGGTCTGAAGGATTTACTACTTCCCCGAATATTGTATGCTTATTATTAAGGTGTGGTGTAGGTACATGCGTGATGAAAATTTGGGAACCATTAGTATTTGGTCCTGCATTTGCCATCGCTAAGATTCCTGGTTTATCAAATCTTTTACCACTTTGAAATTCATCCGCAAATGGGTAACTAATTTGCTGCCCTCGAAAAGGAAAAGAATCTATACCTTTATCCCTTGGACCCCCTGTTCCACGCCCTAAGGGACAGCCTACCTGAATCATAAAATCAGCGATAACTCGGTGAAAAACAATACCATTATAGAAATTTTGTCGTATTAAGTGTAAAAAGCTAGCAACTGTTAGAGGAGCCTCTCCATCGAATAAATTGAGATTAATATGTCCTTTGTTTGTTATTATTACAACTTTCGTCATACTGAAAGGAAAGATGAAAAATTTTTAATGATTATGATTTTGAATTTGTGTTTTAAAGATGTATTTTTAATCAATGAAAAATTTAAAAATAATTACAATAATAGAATTTTATACAAGCTTTTGAGTATATTGAATTTCAGAATTAAAAATGGCAAATAGCGATATCTCATTTTTCTTCAATCCTAAAAGTATTGCTGTAATTGGAGCTAGTGAAAAAGAGGGAAAAGTAGGCAACACAATTCTGAATAATATGATAAATTCAGGATATAACGGTAAGATTTTTCCAATCAATCCAAAAGCTCAAGAAATTTATGATATACCTTGTTATAAAAACATTTTAGATGTACCTGAGGATGTTGATATAGTTATATTTGTAATTCCCGGAAAATTTGTTAATAAAGCAGCAGAGGAATGTGGTAAAAAGAAAGTAAAAGGACTAATTATAATCTCAGCAGGATTTAAGGAAATTGGGGGAGAAGGCGTTGAGAGGGAAGAAGAACTTATCAAAATATGTAAGAAATATAATTTGAGAATTTTAGGTCCCAATTGTTTAGGTTTTATTGGACTCAACTATAATGGGTCATTTGCAGCAGAAACACCAAAAAAAGGGGGGATTGCTATGATTTCACAATCAGGTGCTATGTTAACTGGTATGATGGATTACAGTATGACGCAGACTTTTGGATTCTCATGTAATATTAGTCTAGGAAATAAAGCTGATTTGGGGGCTGTTGATTTTATTGAATACCTTACTAATGACGATAATACAGAAGTTATTCTATGTTATTTAGAAAGTATTAAAGATGGAGATAGGTTTTTAAAGATACTCCCAAAAGCTACGAGGAAAAAACCAATTGTAATTTTAAAATCTGGAATAAGCGAAGCCGGTGCTAGAGCTGCATCAAGCCATACTGGAGCGTTAGCAGGAGCAGATATTGCCTATGATTTAGCATTCGAGAAATGTGGTGTGATAAGAGCAAAGACAATAGAAGACCTTTTTGATTATGGTGAAGTGTTTCTTTATCAACCAATTCCTAAAGAAAATTCTTTTGTGATAATAACAAATGCAGGAGGCCCTGGTATTGTAGCAACTGATGCATTTGAACGAGAAAAGTTAAGGTTTGCAAATTTTTCAGAGCCAATTCTTCACGCTTTGAGAGCAAATTTGCCTTTAGAAGCCTCTATCTTTAACCCAATAGATATTATAGGAGATGCTACACCAGAACGTTATGATTTTACAATCAAAACTGTCTTTGGTATAAATTCTGGAAAAGATTTGGGGGATATCACAAGTCAAGGTGCTCTAATAATTTTAACACCACAAGCTCAAACAAAACCTACTAAAGTGGCTAATCTCATTCTTGAGATATTTTCGAATCATTTGAATGGAAAGCCAATAGTATGTTCTTTCATAGGGGGTAAAAATGTTTCTGAAGCTAGAGATTATTTAAAACAAAATCAAATTCCATGTTATCCCTTTCCGGACCGAGCAGCTCACTCGTTAAAAACTTTAATCAAACGGCGTGAATACTTAAACAGTATTCCTATAGATGAAATTGAAATTCCCTCATTTAAGGTAAATAAAAAGAGAGTAAAAGAAATTTTATCTAATGTTCGTAAAGATGGAAGGATGGTTCTATTAAGTTATGAAACTAGCGAAATTTTTGATTGTTATGGGATTAGATCTCCGAAATCACGTTTAGCTCAAACTCCTCAACAAGCAATGAAATTACAATCTGAAATTGGAAAATCTGTTATGAAAATAGTGAGTCCACATATTATACATAAAACTGACATTGGAGGAATTCTATTAAATATTGAATCGGAACCAAATGCATTTGAAGCCTATATACAGATTGTGAATAATGCTAAAAAATTTGGTCCTCAAAATGCAAAAATTTATGGAGTTGAAGTACAAGAAATGATAGATTTTAAATCTGAACCGAAAGTAAATGAGATTATAATTGGTATGTCCAGGGATCCTCAATTTGGACCTCTTATAATGTTTGGAACTGGAGGTATTTACGCAAATTTCATGCAAGATGTAGCTTTTGCTTTGGCCTATAAATTTACAAAAGACGATGCGAAAAAACTAATCGAAAGTACAAAAATATACAATTTACTTCACGGAGTAAGAGGAGAAGGTCCCTCTGATATTGAAGCAATAATTGATGTTCTATTAAGGCTCTCTCAGCTTGTTAGGGATTTTCCAGAAATTGTTGAAATTGATATTAATCCTCTATTATCATTTATAAAAGGATATAGTGCTGTAGATATTAAAATTACTATAAAAAGAAAATAAAAAAAAAAAAAGAAGTGAAAAAAATGGTAAAAGTATTCTATTTTAGTTCATTGAAAGAACGCGCCGGAAAAAGTTTTCTTTCAATAGGTTTTATTCAAAAATTAAAAAAAGATGGAAAAAAGTTTGCTTATTTCAAACCTATAGGTGCTCCTAAAAGTGCATTTACAAACAAAGCAGATCCTGATGTTGGTTTCATCTTAAACACAGTCTATCGAACAGATCTTCCATATGATTTTATTTCACCAGTATCAATTCCAGATGCTTACTATGTTGATCTGATTGATTCTAGTAAAAAACAAGAATCATTACAAAAAATTAAAAACGCATATGAAAAAATTGCAAAGGACATGGATTACGTAATTATTGAAGGAAATCCTAGCATTAGCAAATTTATTAGAGTAGGATTAGATGATGTCAGTATCGCTCAAACATTAGGTATTAATGAATTAATTTATGTTTCTCCTGAATCTTCAGATCGATGTATAGATAACTTCTTTTTTACTAAAAATTATTTTGAATACCGGAATGTTAGCATAATGGGTATTCTTTTTAATAAAATAGATTATGAATACATTGCAAGAATTAAAGAACTCACAGAAGATCATATAAATAGATATGATATTCCTGTATTAGGGATAATAGAAAAAAGTTTAGAGTTATTCTCACCTCGAGTAAATGAAATAAAAGAACAAATTGGGGGGGAATTAATTAATGAACAAGCTTCAGCAGGATTAGGAAATTTGGTAGAGACATATCTTATAGGAGCTATGAATCCACAGGATGCAGTAAAGTATTTACGACAAGTTAAGCGAGCGGCGTTTATTACAGGAGGTGATCGAACCAATTTAGCTATGGCGGCATTAGATCAAGATGTTTCTGTGCTAATATTAACTGGTTTTATTCAACCAGATATGGGGGTAATTACTGCTGCAAACAAAAAAGGGATTCCCATAATTTTGAGTCCATCTGATACTTATACTACTATGAGAAATTTAGAACGGTTAAAACCAGGAATTCAAGAAGACGAGATAGAAAAAGTCTTAGATTTAATGGAAAA
>JBHLPN010000037.1:0-6415 GCA_048939445.1 Promethearchaeota archaeon
TCGGCGGAAGTAAAATCTATGGGACATTATGGAAGGACCAAAATAATTAAACTTGATATAGGTATGGAACTAATCGAAAAAGCGTTATTAGAGATTGGAAAAATTAAAAGTATCATAAATTACAAACCAGTTTTTTTACAGACTGATAAAGTAAAACTTAAAAACAACATATTCAAAAAGTTAATCTAAGATGTAAATTCCCACATATCAATATTTTCAGTTAATTCATTAAGGAAAAACTCAGCATTATTTTCGTCTTTCTCCCTTAATAGCAGAAATAACTTTGTTATGTGTTTACAGAATTTTTTATTATCAGCTCTTCTTGTCTCAAAATCATGACAATCATGCCGTAATATCTTTTCATTGATATCTACTTCTATTATGTATGAGTCCTCTTTAGAACCTTTTACTTTTGATTTGATAATTCCTTTTGTACGATCATATTTCAATAGTTCAAATGCCTCATCAGAAACAGATACAGATCTATTCAATGTTCCTCTATCTACAAAAAAATTCAATAAAACACTGAAATTAGTTGATTCTTTTGAGAGATTATTTCTTAGATCAACTATATTTTTAGCAGCTTCAATTTTACCAAAAATATCGATTTTTCTTTTTTTTTGCCAATTTTTTAATTTTTGATTCAATTCTTCTGATAATTTAAAATAATTATTATCAGCTTTGAGAAGAAATTTGTTTTCAATACAAGTATCAATGAAATTTTTAGCTTCTTTGGGCGAAAGAAGAAATAAATCAAATGAAATTCTATAAAGTAAATCATTGTACAATATATAAGGGAGATCGATTACTTTCCAAATATATAATAGCATTTCTGAATTGTTTTTACGAGGAACAGCGAAATTCATAATATTTGATTGATTGTATTTAGGGTATAAGAAAGATAATTAAACACTATTTTTTAAGTCTAATTGTGTTCCTTTTAATGTATCCAAATCAATAATTGATAGAATACCCGGAGTAGGGTGTATGCCTAAAGAATTCATAAAATCTGTTTGAGATTGAAAGCATCCAGAATTTACTAATGCAACATTATTATAATAATCCATTCCATTAATATGAATATGACCGGTATGAAAAATATCAGGAATTTTATCTATCACAAGCCAATCTTTATTTGTAGGGGCAATTTGCGTTTTCTTTCCATATATAGGTGCTAAATGCCTACATTTTAATAATTCGATCATTGTTTCTATTGGGTTGTTGTTATTTAAGCCAGGTATCAACATATTTAAATCAAGTATGCTATCACCATGAAAAACTAATGTATTGACATTATGTGTTTGAACAAGTGCTGGATTTCCTATACATGATACACCAGTTTCGATAAGTTCTGCAGAATATTTCTTTGGAACTGCAGGTCTAGGAATTGCATTTCTTACGGGTTCGTGATTGCCAGAGCTGTAAAAAATTTTAATATAATCCGGGACTCCAGAAAGGATTTCTGTTGCCTTTTTATATTGATCGTATATATCGGTTATAAGAAGGTCACTCTTTTGTGTTGGATAAACTCCAATACCATCAACTAAATCACCATTAATTATAATATATTTAATTCTTCCAGCTCGTTCTCGTTGACTCTTATTTCCTATTTTCCCGTTTAAGAAATCTATAAATCTTATCCATAATTTTTCCTCAAATTCTTTACTACCAATGTGAGTATCAGAAATTAAAGCAATAGATAATGGTTCAGATGATTTATTAGGGTTAAAATCTCTCGGAATGTCTATTTTAGAAATATAATTACAGTATATAATCCCACCTTTACCTTTTTCTCCTGGATTATAGGTTCCTTCAATATATACCATTTGATCGTTAAGAGTCCTTTCTGCTATTTTTACATTTTCTTGATTCTCTGAATCTTTGCGGATTATCACGTTAATATAATTTGTAAGATCTTCTAACGTCAAAAAAAAATTTCCTTTTTTAGTCGTTCGAATTTCATTAACTAATCCTATTAATGAGACTTCTACTTTATTAGTTAACCTTAAAATATTATTAATGTTATTTGCAGAAAGGACTTCTGGTCTTTTTCTCATTAAATTTCGAAGTTTATTGAATTTATCAACAGTTAAATTATAGAAATCTTCATAATCTCCAGTCGTATAAAGTTTACCTGTAGGATCTTTTAAAATTTTAAAGGAGAACTGTAAATCCTTAGCAATAGGTTTATATCTTAGTGATGATTTTGATCGTTCAAATTGAGTTCCTTTAAGTTTCTTTTGTATTACACTTTTGACTGAATCTTCGGTATAGTTATGTAGAATTAATTGATCTTCATATGATTTTAGATGATTCTTTAATTGCACCTTATTTTCAGAAATTGTCGGAGGTTGTAGTTTTTGGTTTTCTTGTTTTACCTTTTTCAAAGTATTTGAAATCTTATTCTTAGAATCTTCTTCTAAATCTCTCTCTTGAATGGTTGTTGAATCTATCTTTTTAATTAATACATTTTTTAATGATTTATGTATTTCTTCTTTTGAGATGTTCTGTAAAATTTCTTCTGTAAGATGGCTATTAAAATTTGGAAGAAAGCTAACATGCTTAATTATTAATTTAACTTTCTTCAGAGGCTCATCTAAGCTTAAAAGAAATTCTAAAGTTGAAGGAGTTACATTAATACCAGAATTTACTAATTCTTTGATAATTTCTTCTTTTTCATTAAAATTGTCGTCTTTCAATGTAATACTATTTAAAATGGAATTATTGCAATAATTGAAATATGAAATTAAATCATTTGTTATTAAAGAAAAAACAAATTTCTTTTTATAAAAAGAGACTGTGGAAAATTCGCATTCTCCCTAAATTTATAAAAGAAATAGCAGATTAATAAATGAATTTAATTTAATTCAGAAAAATTAGTATATTAACTCCTAGTTTTAATATATCAGTTTAACTTAACTTTAAAAATAGGGTCCTATATGTCAGATATGAGTAAAACAATGGAATCATATTTCAATTTGATTCAAAAACAAGTTGATGAATGCTATTCGATTGCAGAACAAGCACGTCAAAAAGGATTTGATCCTGAAGTAGAAGTAGAATCTCCTCAAGCTAAAGATTTAGCTGGTCGAGTTGAAAAACTAATAGGGCCAAACGGGGTTGCAGAAGTAATAAGAACATTGAAAAAAAGAGGTTTAACTGAAGATAAACTTGTCTTTAAGGTAGTTGAAGATATTTTAAATAATAAAATTGGACAGTTTGATACTTTAGAAGCCCGTGTGGACAGAGCTATAAGAGTAGGCTTAGCTATTAAAACGATGGGAGTTGTAAGTGCACCACTAGAAGGTATCTCCAAGATCTTGATTCGAAAAGATACTTTTGGTAGAAAATATATATCTTTATATTTTGCAGGACCAATTAGAGCCGCTGGAGGAACGACAGCAGCGTTATGTGTTTTAATAGCTGATTTTGTAAGAAAAAAATCAAATATTCCTAAATATGAAGCAACAGAAGCTGAAATTGGTAGATATGTAGAAGAAGTCAAGTTATATGATAGACTAGTACATTTACAATATCCTTCATCAAATAAAGAAATTAGATATGCTATGAGTCATTTGCCAGTAGAAATCAATGGAGATTCAACTGAAGATGAAGAAGTCTCTGCTTTTAGGGATTTACCTCGAATTGAAACAAATCATATAAGAGGTGGAGCATGTTTGGTTTTAAATGATGGTATTCTCCTTAAGGCACCAAAATTGCTTAAAATTGCTAATGCTATGAATTTAGAGGGCTGGTCCTGGCTTGCTGAATTGAAAAAAATTGCTCAAAATCAAGAAAAGATAGAGAAGAATGAAAAAAAAGAAGTAAAGAAAGAAATTAAAATCCCCCCAAATTCTAAGTATGTTGCCGATATTATTGCTGGACGTCCAGTATTCAGTCATCCCTCAAAAATAGGAGGTCATAGAATAAGATATGGGCGATCTAGAAATACAGGTTTAGCTGCTGCAGGAATTCACCCAGCAACAATGGTTATTTTAGATGAATTTCTGGCAATTGGTACACAATTAAGAATTGAACGTCCTGGAAAAAGTACAAGTGTATGTCCAGTGGATAATATTGAACCACCTATTGTAAAACTGAAGAGTGGCGATGTTATTAGAGTAACAAATAGCAAAAAAGCCAAACAATTTTTTCCTGATATTAAAAAAGTATTATTCTTAGGAGATTTACTTTTCGGTTATGGTGAATTTACAGAGAATAACCATATATTAGTACCCTCTGGATATGTTGAAGAATGGTGGGCATTAGAATTGGAGAAATCTTTTAAAGATAAAGAAATGATTAATGAGAGGTTAAAATCATTTATTAAAAAACCTTTTCAGGTTATTCCTACTGCACAAGAGGCTATTCAAATTTCAAGAGAATATGACATTCCATTACATCCTTTTTATTTAGATTTCTGGGGTAATCTAACATTAGAAGAGGTGGATTTATTACGAAATGCACTACTTAGGAATTTCTCTGAATCAAAACAACAAATTACCTTAAATTTTGAGAAACCAGTTAAAAAAATCTTAGAAAAAGCATTTATACCCCATAAAATAAAGGAAAATAAAATTAGATTAGGCCTAAAACGGAGTTTCATATATAAAATAATATTTGACCTAGAAGATAAAAAGCAAATAAAATTCGAAAGCGAAGATGATGTATTTACGTATTTTTACAAATTATGTTCTCTTAAAATTAAAAACAAAGCCCCTCATTATATGGGGTCTCGAATGGGAAGACCTGAAAAATCCGAAAGAAAAAGCATGAAAGGAGTTCATGCATTATTTCCTTTGAGTGCTGTTGTTGGTAGTTCAAGATTACTTGAAAAAGCTATAGGATTTAGTGCTAGTAGAAAAAATGGTAATGAATTCGATCTTAAACAAAAGAAATCTTATGAGTTTGGAGGTAAAATTAATTCTTTAGAAACAGGTAAGGTTAAAATTGATGTATGCAGGAAAAAATGTATCAATTGCGGAAAATCAACTATTTTTAATATATGCCCTAGTTGTGGTGGTCATACTCAAGTACAGAAATTATGTCCACGATGTAAAATCCTTTATCCAACCTATGAAGAAATATGTTCAAAATGCCATGAACCCTTGAAAACCTCCAATGAAGCAAATTTTAATATTAGACAACATGTAAACTTAGTTTTAAAATCACTTAATATGGTATTACCTCCCAAGTTAAAAGGTATTCTTGGATTATCTAATGAATATAAAGTTCCAGAACCTATAGAAAAAGGGATATTGAGAGCAAAAAATGGTGTTTTAGTATATAAAACTGCTGAGATAAGATATGATGCTACAGATATACCATTAACTCATTTTAAGCCAAAAGAAATTGACACACCTATAGAAATATTAAAGGAGATGGGATATGAAATGGATATTAATGGAGATCCTCTCAAAAATGAAAATCAGATTTTGGAGTTGAAAGTTCAAGATATTATCCTCTCTGATGATTGTGCTAAGTATTTTGTTAAAGTTGCTAATTTCCTTGATGATGAGTTGGAGTTATTTTATAAATTAAAGCGCTTTTATAACATATCAGGTAGAGAAAGCTTGATAGGACATTTAGTTGTCGGACTAGCACCTCATACTAGCGCGGGGATAATAGGTAGAATAATTGGATTTAGCCCTGCGAGAGCTATATATGCTCATCCTTACTGGCATGCCGCAAAAAGGCGAAATTGTGATGGAGATGAAGATGGAGTTATGCTTCTTCTAGATCCTTTATTAAATTTTTCAAGACACTATCTTCCAAGTAAAATTGGCGGTAGAATGGATGCAACTTTAGTAATAGGTACTAAAATTGATCCAAAAGAAATTGATGTTGAAGCACATAACATAGATACTTTGGATAGATACCCTTTAGAGTTTTATGAAGCCACAGAACGATATAGTGCACCATCTGAAGTAGAATCGGTTATGAATTTAGTTAAAAGTCGTTTAGGAACATCTGAACAATATGAGCATATTGGGTATAATGTCCCCACCAATGATATTAATGAAGGACCAACGATTACCGCATATAAATTATATGAAACTATGGATGATAAAATTGAAGCTCAACTTCACTTGGCAAAACTCATTAAGGCTGTTAAGGCAAGGGAGGTAGCTGAAAAAATTTTAACAACACATTTCAATCCAGATATATTAGGCAATTTAAGAAAATTTGCGATTCAAGGTTTTCGTTGTGTTAAGTGTAATGAAAAATTCAGACGTCCACCATTATCAAATAGTGGAAAATGCCCTAAATGTGGAAATAGAATTATTCTGACAGTAAATCGTGGAGGTATTGAAAAATATATACCCCGTGCTATAAAAATTTGTAAAGATTATAACTTAGACAACTATACAAAGCAAAGAATGGAATTAATAGAGGAATATGTAGAAAGTTTGAC
>JBHLPN010000037.1:6515-15880 GCA_048939445.1 Promethearchaeota archaeon
AAATTTTGATTTAACTTTCTTCTAAAGATTAATCCACTTTTATTTAAAAGACCTATATAAGTGCCAACCATATCAATATTAATATTAAAGGATTTATCAAGATCATATTTCTTTTTAAGATTTTTAAAATGCTTTTTACAGAACTTTTTAGATCCCTTTAACCCCCATTCTTCAGCTCCAGGCCATAAAATCAGAACATCAGTTTTTTCAAGAGGATTTCTATTAAAAATTTTTGCCAATTCAAGTGAAATAGCTACACCACTTGCGTTATCAATAGAACCTGAGGACTCTCGTTCAATAAATACCAAATATAGGATAGGTATCGAAAGAAACACTCCAGAAATTGATGTAAAAGTTATTAAAACCATAATAAAATTAGAAAGGAGGACTATTCTAAAATAATCGAGAATAAATATCGTTGAAAATATCAGAATAATAAATGCATAAAAAAAAACTATCATCCTATAAAAGAAAAAGATAACAACTTGTAATCTATAAGGTATATTAGCGGATATAGAATCATAATGAGCAGATATTATAACTAATGGGCGATTTGGTACCTCTTCCTTCGCTGAAATTAACGTAAAGATGTTTTTGGATTCTTCTTTATTTACAAATGATATTTTGCGTGATCTTTCAAACATATTTTTTATGATGAAATAGGCAATTATGACTAAAAACAAACGAAAAAGTAAAAGATAAATTAATATAAGAACATAGCTAATCCTCATAAGTATCCTCATTGGACCTGCCCAATCAAAATGCTCAACTTCAGATTTGATGTTGTTTTCTTTTAACACATTTTCTATATAATTTAGTGCTTTAGTTTCTCCTGTGGAAGAAGCTGTACGATTAAAAGCTAAAGATTTTATATGGTCTATTGTTGCTGGTTCATTATATAATTGTAAACTTAAAATTGAAATCACTTAATTCAGTTTTTTTTTAATATTCTAATCTAATTAATAAAGTAATTAGGTGTTAATTTAAATTCTCATTTTATAGAAATTAAATGAGTCATAATATTGAGTTAAATGAACTTGGTTTTTAAAAATTAAGATTGATACAAGTAAATAACATATTAGAATACTTTTTAGGTAATATTTGGAAGCATCAATTTCATTCTTTTTAAAATTCTATGAAATTAAGTTTATTATCTAGAAATTTTATGTGCAGGAGGTGGGATTCGAACCCACGAATTTAGGTCGAGGACATGGATCCTTCGAAGACCTATGTCACTAGAGCCTCAGTAACGCCATAATCGGAGAATCACACATTATTCTAGCGCCGTAGACCAGGCTTAGCCATAAACGTAGAATCACGTCGTATTTTGGCAACTCCTGCATTATGAAACTATCAGTTTAATAATAATTTAGCAATATTGAAATAAGATAATGAAATTAATTTTTAAAATTTTGTTTCTTTAATATTTATAAAAGAAAAGTTTGAGATGTTTTATAAAAAGTTCAAAATGCTACAAAAGAATTTGAAGCATATTAATTTATTTTAGCAAATGTATACCTTAATTTCTAATTATTTTGAATGTTTTCTTTTTGTATAAATTTTTATAACAAACCTATTATATAAAATAATATATTTCAGTTATTTTTTAATGCATTCTCAATCAAGTAGAAAGGTTTTGATTTGATGTCAGTTGACCGAAAAAAACTTGAAGCATTACTTAAGTGGTATAAGCAAGAAGTTGGAGAAAACTTAATCATTGCTCTTATTGTAAATAGAGAAGGTTTAGTGATGTCTGCTTTAAAAGGATCTTCCGATTCTGAAGTAGAAGAAGATGTTATTGGTGGAGTAAGTGCATTAGTAGAGCCTGTTTTAACTAGAATCACACAAGAATTTAGTTCTGGTTCTTTTGGAACTGGAACATTCGACACAGAAGAACATAGGTTCATTTTTTGCGAAGCTGGTCCTGAGGCTATTTTTGTAACAGTATTGAACTCGGTTGCTATGGTGGACCCAATTTTTCCATATGCTTACTTAGCTGCTGAGAAAATTGCCAGAATATTTGATGGTCGATTAGTTAGTCCTGTAATTCCAAAATTAGTCGCTGACAGAGATTCCCAAGATATCGAAAGAAAAGTAGATAAACTGCAAAAAATAAAGATTCAATCAGGGGAATATGCGTTCAAGTTAATTCTTGGTGGTGAAGGTGGAGTAGGAAAAACAAGTATGGTACACCGTTTTGTTGAAGATTCGTTTCAGGCGGATTATAAATCTACAATTGGGACATCTATCATGAAAAAAGAGTGTGAATTTCATGGATTAGATTCAAAAGTTCGCTTTGTTATCTGGGATTTAGCAGGACAAGCACAATTTAAACGAGTAAGACAAACTTATGTTTCAAACGCCGAAGCGGGGATTTTAGTCTATGATGTAACTCGTAAAGAAACCCTTAATAGTTTAGAAAGTTGGTTTAAAGAAATCAAAAGCGTTTCACCAACAATTTCCCTTATTTTAGTTGGAAATAAGATAGATTTAGTAGATGATCGTGTTATATCGATTGATCAAGGAGAAGAACTAGCAAAAAAGTTATCTCTTTCATATATTGAAACATCGGCTAGAACAGGCGAAAATATAAATGACGCATTTAAAATGCTTGCTTTACAAATGATAAAACGATTTATATTTACTGAGGAGGTATAAGTAGAGCCTCTGGGGGGATTTGAACCCCCGGCCTAATCATCTAATCGAATTATTTACTCAATCATTTGATTACGAATCAATCGCTCTACCACTAAGCCACAGAGGCAAAGAAATTTTAAAAACATAAGTTTATTCAAGAATTGTAATTGTAAAAAAATTTTAAATTTTATCTGATGAAAAATAATACTCAGATAGGAAATCTTGGCGAAATAAAGCTAATAAAACTTGTCGAAGAGTTGGTTTTAAAAAAAACTGGAAAAGAACTGTTAAGAGATGACTCTTTTTTTTTTGATTTTAAAGATGAGAAATCAAATAGAAATATAGTCTTAAATTCTGATATGTTGGTATCTACAACCGACGTACCAACTTTAATGAATTCTAAACAGATCGGTAGGAAATCTGTTATAATGAATGTAAGCGATTTACTTGTAAAAGGTGTTAAACCTAGAGGTATTATTATATCTTTTGGTTTACCAAAAGATCTTAAAAAGAATGAGTTTATAGATTTAGTGAAAGGAATTATAGATTGTAGTATACAGTTCGATCTGGATTATATTGGGGGCGATATTAATGAAACAAAAGAATTATTAATAAATCCTACTGTTTTCGGTTTTAAAAACCCTTCAGCAATAATTTATAGAAAAGGAGTTAAAGTAGGAGACATTCTAACTGCTAATAATAAATTTGGCTTAACGGGAGTAGGATTTGATATTTTATTGAAAAGGAAGGGAAACCTTAAAGATTTTCCTGAATATAAAAGATCGATAATGAGTGTTTTAGAACCTGCAATCTCTGGAGATGAGGCATTAATATTATCAGAAAATAAGCTAGCCTCTGCTAGTATAGATTCTTCTGATGGTTTATATAAATCATTACGAGATTTAATGCTTTCAAATCCAAATTTGGGGTTTGAAATCGATTTTAATGAAGAATTGATTGATAAAGAAGCGATAAAATACTCTAAAGAATGTAATGCTTCCTTAGAAAAATTAGTTCTAAATGGAGGGGAAGAATTTATTCATCTATTTACAATTAAACATAGAGATTTCATTAGGGCCCAAAAAGAAATTCAATCTAAGGGTGGGCAGATTTTTAAAATCGGAAAAGTGATATCTAACGAAAGAATCTCTATTTCTAAAGAGGGTGAAAAAAAAGAAATAAAGGATTACGGATTTGAGCATTTCATCAAGAGGGATTAAGAATTGGTAGCTTTAACTATTATAATTTATAGGTGGAGGAAAAAGCTGATTTAAATAAAATTTTTATATTATCATAGATTTATACTTATAAAATTCGAGCTTAATCATTAAAAAAATTCTTGAGGGGCTATTGGCGCAGGCAGGTAGCGCAGCAGGCTTTTAACCTGACATTTATGGGAATATCTCTCTTAAAAAGAAAGGTCAGGGGTTCAATTCCCCTATAGCCCGCCATTTTTCACTTTTGTATCCAACATTTTGCTTATTATTAAAGTCTTTTGTTTTAAGAAAAATTTATGAGAGTTCTATGTTTTTAATAAATTAAAAATTCCCTCACGATAATCTAGAATGGAGAATTTGAAATTTAAATTGCCTTCTGATGAGCCAGAGCAATTATTAGTAAAATCTCAAGATGTATCTAACCCAAATTATGGTTGTGAACCTGAAAAAAGAAATATTGAGGCGCTCCTACAATATGGGGTGATAAATCTTGATAAACCAAGTGGTCCAACTAGTCATGAAGTAGTCTCATGGGTTCGTAAGATTTTGGGCATTTCGAGTGCAGGACATGGAGGAACTCTTGATCCAAAAGTTACTGGTGTTTTACCATGCGCTCTAGGGAAAGCTACACGGGTATTATCAGCACTATTGAGTGCAGGCAAAGAATATACAGGTGTACTGTATTTGCACAATCCAGAAAAGCAAAAAAGGGTTGAAAAAATCTTTAAATTGTTCACTGGAAAAATTTATCAAAGACCTCCCCTAAAATCATCAGTAGTAAGGAAATTACGGGTAAGAGAGATCTATTATAGTGAAGTGATTGAAGTTGACAATAATCATGTCTTATTTCTAGTTGGATGTGAAGCTGGAACATATATAAGAAAATTTTGCTTCGATTTAGGAGAAGCCCTTTGTTCAGGAGCTCATATGCTTGAACTTAGAAGAACCAGAGTTGGCAATTTTAAAGAAAGTGATAATCTGACTACCCTTCAAAATCTAAAGGACGCTTTTACTATTTATCAACTAGAGGAGGATGATTATTTTTTGAAAAAAATAATATATCCAATGGAAAAGATGGTATCTCATTTGCCTAAAATTTATGTTAGAGACACGGCAGTAGATGCTTTATGTCACGGAGCAGATTTAGCTTCTGCTGGTATTTGTTATATTGATGCCAGAATAAAACCAGATATGTTAGTTGCATTTATGACTTTAAAAAAAGAGTTAATTGGATTTGGTATAACACTGAAGGATGCTTTACAGATTTATAAGGCTAAATCGGGAATCCTCGCAAAATCTAATAAAGTTTTTATGGAGAGAGGAACTTATCCGCGTTGGAATGAGAAAAAATAAACAATTTAAATTGTATTAAATCTATCCTATGGAAGATAAGAAAAACCATTATTATAGTAAGTTTCCTGATGTTAATGTAAAAATTTTTACTATTTCTGAAAGTCTAAGAAGACACCTTTATATTTTTAAAACTATAACAGGGGTGTTTTCTTTTAATAAAATCGACTTAGGGACTAAAGTCTTGATAGAACATATGGATATTCCAAAAGAACCAAGTATATTTCTTGATTTAGGGTGTGGTTATGGACCAATAGGGATTGTTTTAGCGTATGAATCATCTCAGAGTTCTGTCTATCTAACAGATATTAATAAACGAGCTGTTTGGTGTGCTAAAGAAAATATCAAGTTAAATCTACCAGATCAAACTAGAAATGTTATAGTTTTATCTGGAAATTATTTTGAACCATTGAAAAATAAGATTTTGAAATTCGATGGAATTTATATGAATCCTCCTTTACGGCAAGGAAGGAAAGGTTTCTTAAAATTATTGGATGATGTTCAAAGTCATTTAAAACAAAACGGTTCTTTTCAATTTGTAATAAGAAAAAAAATGGGGGCTCCTTATATTTTAAAATATTTTAAGGATACTTTTCAAGATGAAAATGTTGAGGTATTATGTAAAAGAAGCGGATATTGGGTTTTTAAATGTTTTCATTCTCTATAATTAATTAAAATCCTCGTTAATTGTGAGAAAGATGAGGAAAAAATGGAAAAATTTTTTAGATTGGTATCATTTGATCATTTATAATTCGTAAAAAGAGAGGATTTTTCCTTGACTAAAAAGAAACGTATTGACGTTTTACTCCATAAATTCGTTCCTAAACATGTTCTTTTGACAAAAGAAGAATCGCAAAATCTTCTGGAAAAATTTCGCATTGATATAAATGATTTACCTCAGATATTTGAAAAAGATCCCGTTGCGATTGCTATCGGAGCAAAAGAGGGTGATATCATAAAAATAATTCGAGACTCCAATACTACTGTTAAATCAATAGATTATTATCGTTATGTAAAAAAGGAAAAAGCTTAAGCTCATTTTTTATGAAAAATATAATTTAATAGGGTTTATTGTATTTTGAGTTCTGAAAAATTATCAAATGAAGATAAGTGGATTATTTTAAAAAGTTTGTTTGACGAAAAGGGTTTAGTTCGTCAGCATTTAGATTCTTATAACAATTTTATTGAATATGAAATGCAGACAATTGTTGATGAATCTGGTGAAGTAATTCCCGATATACCCGGTTTTAAAATAAGATTTGGTAAAATCAAAATAGGAGTACCTAAAGTAAGAGAAGCTGATGGTGCTACTATGGAGATTACTCCAATAGAAGCAAGAATTAGAGAATTGAGCTATGCTGCGGATATTACTTTGGAAATGACTCCCATAACTATTGATGAACGAACACAGAGGGAAGAAGCAGAGGAGACTCTTGATATTTATATAGGTAAAATCCCAATCATGTTAAAAAGTTGTCGGTGTCCTTTAGAAAGTTTATCTGAACAAGAATTAATTAATAGAGGCGAAGACCCATTAGATCCAGGTGGATATTTTATAATCAATGGAACTGAGCGAGTTCTCGTTACACAGGAAGATTTAGCTCCTAATAGAATCCTTGCAGAAGAAGCTAGTAGAAGCTCTAGTGCTACTCATCAAGCAAAAGTTTTTTCAACAAGAAGTGGGTTCCGTGCTCCTGTAACAATTGAAAGGAAAAAAGATGGTAATCTAAGGGTTTCATTTCCTTCAGTTCCTGGTAAAATTCCTTTAGCAATTCTTATGAGATCTTTAGGTTTACATTCAGATAGAGAGATTTTCGAGGCGATATCTGAAAATGATGAAATACAGAAGGAATTAATTCCAGTTATAGATGTTGCATCTGAAATCCAAGTTTTGAAAGATCCTGAAAAATCTCAACAAAATGCGCTTGATTATATAGGCAAAAGAGTTGCTATTGGACAAACGAAAGATTATCGTATTAGAAGAGCTCTTCAAGTTTTAGATAGATATCTTTTACCCCATATCGGAAATGCTGAAGAAGATAGAATTAAAAAGGCTTATTATTTAGGACAAATGGCACAAAAAGTAATGGAACTCGCATTAGGATTACGAGAACCAGATGATAAAGATCATTATGCCAACAAAAGGTTAAAGTTAGCGGGTGAATTATTCACTTCCCTCTTTAGAGTAGCTTTTTTAAATCTTGTCAAAGATATTAAATATCAATTAGAAAGGACTGCTGTTCGAGGAAGAGCTCCAAATATAAAAACTGCAGTAAGAGCAGATGTCATAACAGAAAGAATTAGACATGCATTAGCAACAGGTAATTGGGTTGGTGGTAAAGCAGGTGTAAGTCAACTTTTAAATAGAACTAATCATGTTGGTACTTTAAGTCATTTAAGGAGGGTTATATCACCTTTAAGTCGTAGTCAACCTCATTTTGAGGCTAGAGATTTACATCCGACTCAATGGGGTAAAATCTGTCCTGCTGAAACTCCTGAAGGTCCTAATTGTGGTTTGGTTAAGAATCTTGGATTAGCTTCAATAATATCTGTAGGAACTGACGAGCGAATTATTGAAAATATTTTAATTGATTTAGGGGTTATTCCCATAAATGAAGTTAAGAATGTAAAAGGAGATAAAGTCAAGATCTTTCTTAATGGGAAATTGGTAGGTATACATCAACAATATAATCCATTTATACGCCAGCTACGAGAAAAAAGAAGGAAAGGAGAGATTGGGCAACATGTAAACATTGGATACTATCATGATTCTAAAGAAATTCAAATTAATTGTGATGCAGGAAGAGCAACAAGGCCATTATTTGTTCTAAGGAATAAAAACTTGCTTGTTTCAAAAGAAGATATTGAAAAACTAAGACAAAAAAAGTTTATATGGTCGGATTTAGTTCAAAAGGGTGTTATTGAATATTTAGATGCGGAAGAAGAAGAGAATGCTTATATAGCAATGTTTGAAGAGGACATTAGCAATGAACATACTCATCTAGAGATATCTCCAGCCGCAATTCTGGGAATCTGTGCTTCTATTATTCCTTTTCCTGAACACAACCAATCGCCAAGAAATACATATGAAGCAGGAATGGTAAAGCAAGCATTAGGTTTATTTGCAGCAAACATGCATTTAAGATTAGATACAAGAGGACATACTCTGCATTATCCCCAGCAACCTTTAGTAAAAACAAGTCCAATGGAGATCATTGGGATAAATAAAAGACCAGCGGGTCAAAATTTCATTATTGCTATGATGAGTTTTGAAGGATATAATATAGAGGACGCTATTATTATCAATAAGGCTTCAATCGAAAGGGGTTTAGCACGTAGCCATTTTTTCAGAACCTATGATGCGGAAGAAAGAAAGTATCCCGGTGGAGAAGTTGATAAATTTGAGATTCCAGAAAGAGGAGTAAGAGGTTTCAAATCTGCTGAATCATACAGATTATTATCGGAGGTTGATGGGATTATAGAACCAGAGACTCAAGTTAATGGAGGAGATGTCTTAATAGGAAGAACTTCTCCACCTAGATTCATAAAATCATATGAAGAATTTGAACTTATGCAACCAAATAGGCGTGAAACTTCAAAAAATATGCGTCATAATGAACAAGGAATTGTTGATACCGTAATTATTTCAGAAACCGTTGATGGAAATAAACTGGTTAAAATAAAAGTTAGAGACCTAAGAATTCCAGAATTAGGAGATAAATTTTCTTCCCGGCATGGTCAAAAGGGAGTATTAGGGTTAGTTGTTGAACAAGCAGATATGCCTTATACTTCCTCTGGAGTAATTCCAGATATCATTGTAAATCCTCACGCAATGCCTTCAAGAATGACCCTAGGACAGCTTTTTGAGGGTATTAGTGGAAAGATTGCTTGTACGACAGGAAAATTAGGAGATGCAACTGCTTTCGAATGGACTGATATTACAAAGCTTCAGGAGCAATTAGTCGCTTCAGGATTTGAATTTAATGGAAGAGAAGTAATGTATAATGGAATAACTGGTGAAAAATATGAAGCAGGAATTTATTGTGCTCCAATTTATTACCAAAAGTTATATCACTTAGTTGCAGATAAACTTCATGCCAGAGCAAGGGGGCCAGTACAAATTTTAACAAGACAACCTACTGAAGGACGTGCTCGTGAGGG
>JBHLPN010000038.1:0-1900 GCA_048939445.1 Promethearchaeota archaeon
TTCCATAGCACTTTATAGAATAATACTTGGTTTAAATCAATTATCATCTTTTGATATTTTTAAATACTTTAAGTAATAATAAAGATTAATTGAATTATTTCTTCTTTATTATCAAAAAAATATTCAATTTCTTTTTAGTAATAAAATAAAAAATAATGAAAAAAAAAAAAAATTTAGTTATATAATAATAAATTCTTCCGTTCAAATAATATCTTTTAGATCTTCAATTAAATTCAAAATATTATCGCAAATATAAGAAATCTCTGGATTCCCAGCAATCAGATAGATTACGATAAATCTTGTGCTTAACACGCACAGTTCCTCTGCTGTAATTGCTTCACAATTTAGATGTTTTTCAATCATATTATTAACTTCTTCTCTCGAGAAGCGTAAATACTTTTCACATTGAATTTTGCTCCAACCACTTAATTTTTCGTTTATTAGTCCTTCCAATTCATCTTGATTACTGGATATTTCATTTAAGATATCCCCGATAGGATCTAGATATTCAAAGTAAAGTGTAATTGAAATCCACGAATCTTGAGTTGGCCCATCATATTTATCTTCGGTTGAAATAAATGCCTTTATTGTATGTTCTCCAGAGCTAAAATAACCTGCCCTATCATCTTCATTTTGGGGAATGAAATTCCAGTAAACACTCCCTGTACCATCAGACCAATTCTTTGCAACTTGACAATTGCTCATATCGAATTCCCAATGTTTTGTTTCACCTATCCTGATTGTTCCATACCCCGTAACATCGTGAGGTCCTACTCTCCGAGTTCCAATCCAACCTCCTCTCCAATCTAACCAAAAACCAACTGCTCGTAAAAATCCATCATCAGGATCGTGGTACCCATCAATTTCTAAGCGACATGATACAATTTGCCAATAACATGGTATATTAATTGTCGTTATGGCCGGATGGTTCCAGTTAGCATAATAATGATCAAATACTTCTAAAGCTGCAATATGTACAGTATCATCTTCGCTGGGTTCAGGTGTAGTATTAATTATAACTATACTTAATGACCCTCCAAACAGAACTAAACATAACATAATTAAAACTGATTTATACCAAATTCTTTTCATTTTTTCAACACCCTCTTAAATATTTTTAGTAAAAATGTACAAATTGATAAAAATGTATAAATTGACGAAAATGTACAAAATTAATTACTTCACTTTGATATTTAAATTTTAGCCTTATTAGGCTAACATATTTCCTAAACGAGTAACCATTGAAGAGTAATCATCGAAAGTTAGTTATATATGAGATTATTATATTCAACTCACATTATAAGTGAATTCTTCAACTTGATTCATTACAAATTCTTGGAGGAGAGTTATCAAGGATCAATAAAGGCTAGTTTTTATCGATAACAATATAATTAAATAAAAAAATAGAATTAGACAATACTCCAATTAATTCCAAGACTCATAACTTTTTCTGGTACGTTCTTCATATTGGATCAGTTAATCTCTCTTCCCTATGACTTTGCTATCATTTTTTCGGTAATTCCTATAATTTCTGCTTTGTTTAAAGATCCTTTTTTTTTTTATGTTTTCAATTAAAAAAAAATCCTAATTTCCTCTAATAAAGGTGTAACTTGATTGATAACAATTCCACTATAGATAAAAAGAATTAAACTTATTTGATATTTTTTTTTCATTTTATAGAGAAGATATGAAGAAAATATATACAAAATTATATGACTTTTTAGAGATTGGTGATGATTTTCCTACTGTTATAATGGGAGTCATAAATCTAAGTCCTGAATCGTTCTATAAAGGCTCGGTTTATACTGAATCTGAAAAGATTAGAGATGCTGCTTCTCAAATGATAGCAGAAGGGGCCAAAATGATTGATATAGGTGGACGCTCCACTGCTCCTTGGTCT
>JBHLPN010000038.1:2000-15778 GCA_048939445.1 Promethearchaeota archaeon
GAAAATAATATCATTTTAGATCCCGGAATTGGTCATTGGATTGAAAAGAAGATTCATTTATACGATTTAAAGATAATCGGAAATCTCCAGAGACTTAAAAAATTGAATAAACCAATATTAATAGCGATTTCAAGGAAATCATTTATAGGTACGACACTAAATATCCCCGATCCTGAAAATAGACTAAATGGAACGCTTTCTGCAACAGCAATAGCAGTTTTTAATGGTGCTCATGTTGTTCGAACTCATGATGTGAATGATCAGTTATTAGAAATCATTAAAATGGCTGAAGAAATACGAAGAAACAAATAAAAAACAAATTTTTTTTTAAAAAAATACTTCTCAAATTTAGAGCCACATAGCTTAAAATCTTAAAGGATATCTAAGCTCTTTATTAAATCTCTCACATTTCAAATTAATCCATTTAGTTGACTGATTATCGATAAGATATCTTCTTTTTGAAAGTTGAAAAAGTGGTGAAAAAATGCACATATATTTAAAAGCATGGATTTGCTTTCATATATTGTATATCGATAAAATATTATGGTATTTAGAATATTTTTATGATAACAAACTAAAATATAAAAGCTTGTTCTCTCATGGTTAATAACCCCCCTACTCAGGATTCTTACGATGCAGATGATATTAAGGTTTTGAAAGGACTCGAAGGAGTTCGGAAGAGACCAGCAATGTATATAGGATCCACGGGAAAAGCGGGGTTGCATCACCTTATTTTCGAAGTTTTGGATAATTCTGTTGATGAGGCGATGGGAGGATTTGCTGATGAGATAAAAGTTACTCTTTATTCGAATAACTCTGTTCAAGTATATGACAATGGAAGGGGGATTCCAATTGATACTCATCCAGAATTTAACAAACCCGCCCTCGAAGTGATAATGGAATACCTACATTCTGGAGGGAAATTTGATAGCAAAAGCTATAAGATTTCTGGGGGTTTACATGGAGTAGGATTATCTGTTGTCAATGCTTTGACAGAATGGATGAATGTAGAGGTTTGCCGAGATGGCTTGTGCTATATACAAGAATTTTCTAGAGGGAAAAAAGCATCAGAGCCAGAAATAAAAGAAATTAAATCAAAAGAAACCTATACTAAAATAACTTTTTACCCTGATAAAGAGATTTTTGAATTTGAGCCAAATGAACCCATTTTTAATCAACACACAATAATTGCAAGAATGCGAGAGTTAGCATTTCTTACTCCTCATACTAGATTTGAAATTCATGATAAATTTAATGATGAAAAAGAAGAATTTCACTACGAAGGAGGTATTAAAGAATTTATCGCCTATTTAAACAAAGATAGACAACCCCTACATAATGATATTATTTATATAAGCGACTCTAATAAGGAGGAAGATGGAGAAACAATATTCTGCGATTTAGCTATGCAATATAATCAAGGTTATCAGACCAATATTTTATCATATGCCAATACCATTAATACAATTGAGGGTGGAGTACATCTAACTGGATTTAAATCTGCTTTAACAAGGACTTTTAATTCATATATTGAAAATTATATGGAAAAAAAATATAAAGGACATGTTTTAAGTGGTGCTGATACCAGAGAAGGGTTGTCTGCTGTAATTTCTATCATGCTTCCTGATCCTCAGTTTGAAAGTCAAACAAAAATAAAACTAGGTAATCCAGAAGTTAGACAGATAATAAGTCAAATAGTTACCGATAGATTAACTCAATATTTAGAAGAGAATCCTCAAACCGCTAAAAAAATTGTTTTAAAAACCATTAATGCAAAGATTGCCAGAGAAGCTGCTCAAAAAGCAAGATCGCTAATTCGAAGAAAATCTGCATTGGATAGTGCAAGAATGCCAGGAAAACTTGCTGATTGTTCATCAAACGATCCAGAGCAAGTAGAACTTTTTATTGTGGAAGGTGATTCGGCGGGTGGACCTGCAAAACAAGGAAGAGACAGGACATACCAAGCTATACTTCCCATTAGAGGGAAAATTCTCAATGTTGAGAAAGCAAGAATAGATAAAGTGCTGCAAAATAATGAAATCCAAGCAATAATCAAGGCATTAGGAGTTGGATTTCAAGAATCTAATCATGCAAATGGGATTAACGGTGAATTAGAAGAGAATGGGGAAGAAACTGAGGAGAGCTTCGATTTAAATAAACTGCGTTATCATAAAGTTATAATTATGTGTGATGCTGATGTTGATGGTTTCCATATAGAGACTTTATTACTTACATTCTTCTTCAGATATCTACGCCCTTTAATAGATGAAGGACATTTGTATATCGCTGTGCCCCCATTATATAAAGTGTCCTTCAAAAAAGCAAAAGAATATGTTTATTCAGATAATCAAAAAGAGAATTTGCTTAAAACTATCAAACAAAAATACAAATTAAAGAATTTGGATTCTGTTAAAACTCAACGTTATAAAGGCCTTGGTGAAATGAACTCAGATGAACTTTATGAAACTACAATGAATAAAGAAACAAGAAAACTAAAAAAAGTAACTTATGAAGATTATCTGGAAAATGATTTAATCTTTACTAAATTAATGGGTAAAGAAGTAAAAGCGAGAAAGAAATTTATTATATCAAATTTCGATGAAGTTAAAACATTAGATGTTTAATTCTGATTTATTAAATTATTATAATTTAAAATTGAAATGTGAGCATAATTGACTTCAGAACAAATTGAAGAAATTTTATTAAAAGACGAAATGCAAAGCAGTTACATCGATTATGCGATGTCAGTTGTTGTAGGGCGGGCTATTCCAGATGTTAGGGATGGTCTAAAACCTGTTCATAGGCGTATAATTTATGCCATGACTGTAAATAATTGGTATTATACAAGTTCTCACGTTAAGTGTGCTAAAATTGTGGGTGAAACACTTGGAAATTATCATCCACATGGTGATATGGCTGTTTACAATGCATTAGTTAGAATGGGTCAAGATTTTTCCTTAAGATATCCTCTAATCCATCCGCAGGGTAATTTTGGCTCAATAGACGGAGATCCGCCTGCAGCATATAGGTATACTGAAGCGAGGCTATCTCAAATATCAAATGAATTGATTGAAGATCTTGAAAAAGACACTGTAGATTTTCAACCTAATTTTGATAATAGCACCTCTGAACCTTTATATTTACCAGCTAAACTTCCAAACATTTTGCTAAACGGAACTAAAGGAATTGCAGTAGGAATGGCAACATCCATGGCACCACACAATTTAACAGAAGTCTGTAACGCAATTATTGCAACGATAGGCGATCCTGACATTTCGATAGAAGAACTTATGGAAATAATTAAGGGACCTGATTTTCCTACAGGAGGCATTATTACTGATACAAATGGAATCTACAATGCTTACCATACAGGAAATGGGGCCATAAATATCTGTGGAAAGATTGAAACTGAAACAACAGCAAAAAAAACTAGTTTAATTATTACAGAAATTCCATATCTAGTTAACAAGACGGACTTAATTGAGTCTATTGCTAAATTAATTAAAGATGGAATTATTAAAGATGTTAGAGATTTGCGTGATGAATCAGACAGGAAAGGCATGCGCATTGTATTAGATTTAACTAAAAATGCTCAGCCAGTTATAATAAAAAATATCCTTTTCAAAAGAACTAGGTTATTCACTACTTTTAATATTACTAATTTAGTTTTAATTAATGAGGGTAAACAGCCAAAAATCCTCAATTTAAAAGAGATTATTAATGAATATATTGAACACCGACTAATTGTCATCTCTAAAAGAACAGAATTTCTTCTTAAAAAAGCACAAGAAAGACTTCACAGAGTTGAAGGATTATTAATCGCATTAAATGATATTGATAATGTAGTAAATTTGATTAAAAGTTCTAGAGATACAAATGAAGCAAAAACCAAGTTAAATGAGTCTTATGAGTTAAGTGATATTCAAGTTCAAGCAATTTTAAGTATGCCTTTATCTCGATTAACTAATTTAGAACAGCAAAAATTAGTTGATGAACAGACATCATTAAAATCAAGTATAGCTGAATATGATAAAATTTTGAAAGAGAAGAAACTCCGTTTAAATATTATTAAAAACGACTTAAATGAATTAATAAAAAAATATGGAGATAAGCGGAAAACAGAAATTAAAATGGTTGAACATCATGAGATAAAAGAAATTGAAAAGAAAGACTTAATTAAAAAAGAAACAACAATCGTAATTTCCACAAAAAATCAATATATTAAAAGAATTTCGTTAGAAGAATACCAATCTCAAAGACGTGGTGGCCGTGGTAAAAAAGGGATGACTGTTCGTGAAGAAGATTTTATTACAGATTTATTTGTATGTGGTACACATGACACCATTTTGATATTCACTTCGAAAGGAAGAGTATATTCGATAATGGCTTATGATATTCCCTTACAAAAACGATCTGCTAGGGGAAAACCAATAATTAATTTCATATCTCTTCAATCAGAAGAAAACATTTCAGCGATGATACCAATTAATAACTTCAATACTAATGAAATGCTTATTATGACCACAAAGAATGGAATTATCAAAAAAACTCCTTTAAAGTTATTCTCAAAATTGAGGAGTACAGGAGTAAGAGCCCAAAGAATAAGACCTGATGATGAATTAATTAGTGTGAAAAGACTCTCCAATGAACTCCAAGATATTTTCATTGCAACTAAATTAGGATATGCTGTCAGGTTTGATGAGTCAGAATTAAGAGAACTAGGACGGAATTCGATGGGAGTTAAAGGGGCGGAATTGAGAGAAAATGATGAAGTAATTGATACTCTTCTTGTATCAGATGATGAGATAATATTAACTCTCACACAGAATGCATACGGTCAAAGAACTTTTGTTAAAGAATATCGAAAAACAGGAAGAGGTGCTAAAGGGGTTAAAAATATAACTTTAGATGAAGTAAAAAATGATAAAGTTATAGCTATAAAAATTGCTAAACATATGGATTTATTAATTGGAACAGAACAAGGACAAATGATAAGAGTACCTGTAGATTCAATAAGGATTACGCATAGAACTGCTAAAGGTGTTAGAGTTATCAAATTATATGAAAATGATTTCGTTGTAGCAATAGGGAAATGCGAACAAGAATCTTAATAAATCTAATTCTTGTTTTTAAGATAAGGAATGAGACAGAGAAAAATTAGATTATCGTCACCCATATTTTCTATTCCATGCTTTTCATTTGAAGGAATATAGACAAAATCTCCTCGATTTGCAATTTCAACTTCCCCTTTATCATTATAAAATTTCCCACTTCCCTCTAAAATATAAATCTCATGCTCTTCAGAATGGTTATGAAGAGGAACACTTTGATCTGGTTTAACTTCAATTCGTCTCATCGCGAAATTTTTAGCCCCTAAATTTTCATCAATTAACCATCTAATATGTATTCCCTCTACTATTGTACCATCAGCTAATACTGCTTCCTTTTCTTCTACTTCTTTATAATTCTTTTTTAACATAAATAAATTAAATTTCTAAATCTATTAAAATTATAGTATACATACTCATCTACTTCCTTTATAGCATCATGAAAAAAGAATATATAATAATTTTATAAAGATAAAAGTATTAAATTCATGTAAATACTATTAAGCGAAATTTTCCCGATTTTTGAGGAGTGATAAAAATAGAACTTAAAATAATCTTAAACCAAGTCCCAGAATATAAAGAATTTCTGACTGTTGCTGAATTAAATGAATCCAGTAAAAAGTTAGTAAAAGATTTTGATCATATAGAGTTGAAAGAAATTGGCAAATCACGAGAGGGAAGACCAATTTATTGCCTGAAAATTGGAGAAGGAAAAGAAAATGCTGTTCTCTTTGGATTTCCACATCCCAATGAACCAATAGGGAGTATGAGTTTGGAATTTTTATCACGATTCTTAGCAGAAAATCCTGAATTTACAAAAGAAACCGGTTATACATGGTATTTAATTAAAGCAATTGATATTGATGGAGCTGTGCTGAATGAAGGATGGTTTAAAGGGGAATTTGATCCTTTAAAATATGCAAAGAATTATTATAGATGTGCGCCATTTGACCAAGTTGAATGGACATTTCCAACCGAATATAAAAAACTCAAATGGGATACTCCGTTGCCAGAGACTCAAGCCTTAATGCATTTAATAAGTGAATTAAAACCTACGTTCATGTATAGTCTCCACAATTCTTTGGGTTTTGGCGGTGTATATTTCTATGTTACTCGTGGAGTTGGGAATTTATTTAGTGATCTCGTTGATTTTATTAAAAAGGAAGAATTACCATTACATCTTGGAGAACCTGAATTAGTTTTTCGAAAAACTCTATCAAAAGCCATATTCCAGAATGGTGGTATTCAAGAGCAATATGATTTTCTCGAAGCGAATGGCATAGAGGATCCTCAAGAAGTTATTAAAACGGGTACATCTTCATGGGATTATCTTAAAAGTATTGCTGGTGAAGATAATTTTACACTAGTTTGTGAGATACCCTATTTCTACCACAATTCCATAGAAGATATTTCTCTTACTGAATTTGAAAGAAGAGATCTCCATATACAATCATTAGAATACAGAAAAAATATCTTTAAACATTCTAAGAAATTTTTTGGACATATAAAGAAATTTTGTGATAAATCTACTCTGATATACAGAGCTGTGGAAGATTTTGTTAGGCGAACGCGTTCTTGGCTCAACTTTGCTCTTAATGAAGCAAAAACATCATCATTATACAGGGGGAAAGCAACTGTTGCTCAGGCATTCGATTCAAACATCTCAAGTAGATACTACTTTTTAGCTGATATATCAATGATTGCTAGATTGTATGAAGAGGCTATATTAATACACCCAGAAAATGAAGTTGAGATTGTTAAAACTAAAAAAGACTTAGAAAAATGGATTGAACAAAAAATGAATGAATTACTTAGTGGTATCAAATATGAAATCATTCCAATCCAAAAACTAGTCAGAATTCAAATCGGAAGCGCTTTTATCACTCTAAACAACTTATTAAAGAAATAACAGTAAAAATAATAATTTAGATCATTATTTAAATAAGATATTGTTAAATCAATATTGTATAACAAAAATACGGTTAGAATTTATGGCTAAACAAATTGCAATTGGATTTGATCATTCTCATAATAATAAATTAACTATTGAAAACAACGCGTTTACAGATTTTATTCAATTTTTATTCGATTCGGGTTTCAAATTAGGAAAAATAGAAGCGGGAATTACTTATGAAAAATTAAGTAAATATGATCTTTTTATAATAGGGGTCCCAAATTTAGGACCTGATTTGGATACCGATGAAATATTTGATTTAGTTGATTACGTTAAGAATGGTGGGAGCCTCCTTGTAATTAACGATGGAGGTGGTGATTATGAAAATAAAAATAACCTTTCTCAATTAACTCAAAACTTTGGTATAAAGTTTAATTCTGATCGATTATATGATAATAAAATTTTTTTAGAAGAAAACTCGCACCCCATTATAAAGGATTTTAAAAGCCACTTTATTACAAGGGATGTTTCTCAAATTATTCATTCTAATGGCTGTACTTTGACTATAGATAAATCTATTGAAAATGATACGATTGATGTTAACATTTTAGCATTTTCTTCAGAAAGCACTTCATGGCATAGATGCTTTACAGGTGAAGAATGGGAAGATGAATCAGAACAACACCTTCCAGTTATTGGCGCTGCACACTACAATTTAGGAAAAGTTGTTGTGATTGGTAACCTCTCTATATTCTCAAGTTTAAGTAAATCATATGGGATAAGATCAGCTGAAAATTTTAAATTAATTACAAATATTATTTCTTGGTTATTGAATAAGGCAGATTCAGAAGAAGAAAGATCATTAAAACCAATATTTGCTACTGTTGCCATTGACCAAGACCTCTTTTATTGGATTAAAGAGATGTTAAATAAAGGGAAATGGAATAATCTGGATGAAGTAATTAATTTTGCATTGAATATGACTAAAATTAGATTGAAAGAATCTGAGAAAAATGATCAAGACCAATAAAGAAGAATTATTAATTGGGCTTATTGGAGACACTCATATACACTCTCGCATAGAAGATATCCCACAAAATATAATAGACGACTTCAAGAAAAAAGAAATTGATTATTTATTTCATATGGGAGATTACACGAGTTATAAAGTATATGCAAAGCTTCAAGCTATTTTTGGTCAGGAAAAAGTTATTGGAATTGTTGGGAATATGGATGAATCAAAAATTAGGAAAGAGTTGCCCGAAAAAATAGAATTAGATTTATATGGGCATAAAATTTTTATAATTCATGGCGAAGGTGGACCACATAATATTATTGAACGTTTAAACAGAAGATTTGATTTATCCAAATATGATATCATCATTTTTGGCCATGTTCACCGTCCTTTCAATGAAAAATGGCGAGACGGAAAGCTATACCTTAGCCCAGGCACACCAACTGACAAAAGATTCACTGATATTAATTCTTATGGATACCTTAAAATATCTCAAGAAAAAGTTGAGCCAGAAATAATATATTTATAAAAGGAAAAAATTAATTTAAGCAGTTTCCATTGTCTTACCTGAAAGCTTTTTATAATGATTAAGTACAGCTTGGCGAGCTGCATAAACGAAAGCTCGTTTTACATTTACTCCTTGTATTGCTATCGTCTCATAAATTAGTACATGATTCAATTTTGCAGTGTCAAGTGCTTGACGTATTTTAGAAATCTCTACTAGATCTTCTAGATCACGTTTATTAGCAAGAACTACAGTAGGTACTTCTGGAGGCGCGAATGCTTCATGTGGTATAAGTTTATCCCCGTAAAATCGGAGTAACTCTTTTAGACTCCAAATATTCTCACCCCATTGGTCTATTAAAGAATCCCACGTAAAAATTACAGCATCTGTGCCTTTAAGAACAGTTTGACGTTGAAACTTATGGCGACGTTGACCTGCTACTGTATATACCTGAAATACTACATTTGAAACCCTAGCAACAACACGATCGAAGAATAGTGTGCGACCAGTTGGGTCTTGTATCTGTTGCATGTCCCCTGTTGCTAACCCTTCTTTCTTATAGACCCAATCCAGTGCAGTGGTCTTACCTCCTAAGCTTGGACCATAGAAACAGATTTTAAATACTAGTGTTCCATCTCCACGACGGCTAGGCAAATTTATCGAACCTCAATTTTAAAAATACTAGGAAATTTAAATTAAATCTTATTAAATCTATAAAACTTCTGTAATATAAAAATTTGCAAAAGAAAAAGTTTTGCGATTTTAACCTATTGAAAATATTATAATTATATGTATTTAACTCTAGAATCTTAAAATTATCTATTATCTTATCCAAATTTTACGCTTTTGACTTTTATCCTCTTAAACTTTTTACTTTATTAAAAAAAGATAAAAAAGATTATAGATAGTGGTAAGGAAAGAATTATTATGATCACACCATAAAAAAACACAACTTTGGCGACCTCTTTTTTTGTTTCAGGGAAATTCTTCTTTATTATATATCTCATAGGATATGCAATTATAGACTTTAGTTCGGGAGGGAGTTTTATTAAAAAGGGTGTGTTTTTACGATATGTTTTAAATTTTTCAGGGTATTTCTTTGACTTGATTTCTATGTATTAGAGTTAGCAATAAAATAAAATTGTTTATATCAGCATCCTTAATAAAAAGGATTATGATAATTTACTTTTTCTCTATTATATAATGTTTTTAATTTAATTTCTTTATCAATTAAGCCTTCTATGTGGCATAAATATTCATATTCATCCTTTAAGCATAGAGTGATTGCAACTCCTTTTTTATTCATCCGTGATGTTCGCCCTATCCGATGGACATAATTATCAGGAAATTTCGGTACATCATAATTTATCACATGTGAGACATTATCTATGTCAAGACCTCTAGCTGCTACGTCAGTAGCAATTAATAAATTAATTTTATGCTTCCTAAATTCAGATAAAATTTTTTCCCTCTGAAATTGTGATAAATTTCCAGAAATAACACCCACTCTGAAGTTAATTCCATTAGAGGACTTTAACCTTTTTTCTAGCCAAGCTGCTGTCTTCTTAGTATTTACAAATACTAACACATGTTTTGGCTTTTCGATCTTTAAAACCCGGATAAATGTTTTAAATTTTTCCTCAAAACGCTTGATTAAATAATAAAACTGTTTAGTATTCCCTACAGTTAAATTATCTCTACTTAAATTTAAAAACTTAAATTTGTTCTTAGTATATTTTTGAACTAATTTCCTCATATCATAATCCAAAGTTGCTGAAAAAAGCATAAATTGGTATTCAGTTCGTATCTTACTAAGAATATATTTCACATCTGGAGCGAATCCCATGTCCCAAAGGCGATCACCTTCATCTAAAATTACAAATCGAATGTTTTGGAAGGATAATTCCTTTCTTTTATAAAGATCGATAACTCTTCCAGGTGTTCCGACAATTATATTAACACCATTTCTTAATTTGTTAATTTGATTGCTTATAGAAACTCCGCCATATATAGTCATTGACTTTATTTTAGGATTTCCTAGATCTTTTATAACACTATTAATTTGCTTTGCAAGTTCTCTGGTTGGAACCAGAATTAAAACTTCATTATTTATGTATTTTAACTGTTCAACAATTGGTAGAATAAAAGCTAATGTCTTTCCAGTACCCGTTTTAGATTGAGTCATTAAATGATGACCCTCAATAATTAAGGGTATTGCTTTTTTTTGGACAGGCGTAGGATAAATTATATTATTTCTTTTTAAAGCGATAATATTTTTTTCGTTAATTCCTAAATCTTCAAAACTCAATTTTAATATTCACTAATAACTTACTTTTTTGCTCTCTTTCTCAATTAAGAAAAAAAATTTATGAAAGATAAAGTTTTTCATTAAGAAAAATTAATAATTGGAAAGGAAATTTCAATTATTTGTTTGGATTACTTGAAAATTAATTGTTTTGTTAGCTTATCTAATTTCATTAATTTGCGGTTAATTATTAATCTAACTTTGCTACTTTGAATCTTTGGATTATTTAAAAATAAATCTTGTACAATAGTGTGATATTTCATTCCTTTCTTAGCGAGTTTCCTATGGATAATATTATTTTCATCAAAAAGAGGTATTGGAAACATAAAGGGTCTTTTATGGATGTGTCTTGAACTCTTTACTAATTTAATATATTTAGATAAAATAGGTGCGTTTAAAATTGCTGAAAGATAATATGCTTCATTTTCTGAATTAGTAGAATAATAATAATTTTCAGATCCAATGATTAATTTTTGTTTATCATTATTAATTACTGCAGATTTCAAATTTGAACCACTGGCATTATATACAACGATAAAAGTCTTATTATTAACTTGTTTTTTAAGTTTATTCCAGTAGTTTAAATTCGCAAATAAAGTATTAATTCTACTTGTTTTCTTTTTATTTATTTGATAAATACTATCCATCTCCTGATAAAATTCTAAAGCTTTAGGATAATTCTGAAGAAAATCAAGATCAAAATCAAGTTGTTTATTTACAGGAAGGAAAACATCTTTCTTGTGTTTAATATAGAAAGGAAGCATATCCATATTTAGGAATGTTTTAAATTGGAACCTTTCTTCGATTACTTTGTTTTTAAAGGGAAATTTCCACTGTTTTTTTGATCGCCTCAAAATATCTAGATCAGAGGAAATTATTGAATAACCATTTTTTTCCTGCTTTTTCTTAAAAAAAACCAACGTTCTTGGAACAAGAGTAGCACCTTGAAAAAATTTTTCTTTATAAAGGCTTTCTTCTAATTTAGTGATAACTTCAAGTTCTTGAATAGGTAATAATAGTTTAGCACCATCATTATCAATTTTCAAACTAGAATAAAGTGTCTTTTCAACTAATTCTAGGTTATTATTGAATAGTTTTGTCTTAATTGGATACTTTTTCTGATTCAAAACAATATTTTCTCTTCCAATGTATTCTGCTTTTAAGCATATATGATTTACATTAAAGAAATAATGTTTTGGAAAATCCCAAATTTCTAAATTTTCATTAAATAAAGAGAAAGCTCTAAATTTATGGCAATGATCTCCATTTAAAACACTTTTTGGCATTACAAGAAATATCATACCACTTTGTTTTAAAAATTTAAAAGGAATTGCATAAAAAAAAATAGCTGCTAATTCTATATGTGTAATATATTGACTCGGTGGCTTGATCCCTAACTCATTTGCTAAATTACGAATTTTTATCTGATACGGTTTATTTTCTAAATCTTTATAAGTTATCCATGGAGGATTTCCAATCACTAAATCAAAAGAATTATAGAGGTTATTGAAGTCAATCTTAGATTCTTTCTCATAAAGCTCAGGGAATATAGAATCAACTAAGAAAATGTTAAAATTTGATATCTTATAATCTATATTATTAAAATATTCTAAAAGTAAGAGAAATATATTAACCCTTACGGTCATAACAGCTAAAGGATTAATATCAAAACCATATACATTAGATATCGCTTTAATTTTTGACTTTATTGGTTCTTTAGAATCAAGAATCTTAATAATAATATTAATTAGAAAATTTCCTGAACCACAAGAGGGATCCATAACTTTAGATCCTAACTTGTAAACATCATCCACCATCATTTGAACTAAATTTGATGGTGTGAAGAATTCACCTATTCTATGTCTAATCTCAGGAAGAAAAATTTGTTGATATATACTAGAAAATAGATCTTCTTCTGCAAATTTTAAATCTTGAAATTCATTAACGATTTTTCTGAATATTTTTTCATTAAGCTTAGTCCAAAAGAAAAAATCCCATTCAAAAATATGTTTCAAGTCGTTTTTACAATATTCATTATAAATTTCTTCGGACGTGAGATTTTTATTTATAGTTAATTTAAAAATTACAATTACTTTTAAGACCTGAGCAAAATAAGTGTGTTTGAAGAACAATTCAGATTTAATCTGAGAGCCATAGATATTACTAAAAATTCTTTTCCATTTTGAAAAGCTTTCTTCAAATAATTTTTCAACTTTTATTTGATTTTCAAGTGTTTTTATGGATTGGATGTAAATATCAGATTTTACACCTAAGACATCAGCAATAACTTTTGAATCAATTAATTCTCTATATACATCCATAGTCTATCTTTTATATGAACTATTATCAAAATTTTTAATGGTTTGATTTAACAAGAAAAAAAGAAATTTATGAAAATCAAAGATTAAAATAATATAAAATTATCTTCTCATAAATGTAGGCAGCATTAAGGAAAAAATTTCAGCAATCATTCTTAATTTCGTTTTTTCCTGAATTTTTGTAACGATTAAAATTGATTTTGACAATTCTTCTTTATCCAATGATCCCCCAGAATAAATTGCTTGTTCAGTATTGAATACCAATAAGTATTTTACGTTTGGGTTATTTATTATACTTATTCCTTGAGTAAGTTTTAAATCGTCATAAATTGGAATGTAATCCTTAGAGATATCGCTTCTATCATTAGTAATAAGGAGAATTGGAATCCCTCGCTCAACAACTTTTTTAAGTTCGTTCGCATAAAACCCATCTATCCTTGGAGTGACAATATTCAATTGATCTTGAGTATCATTAATTATATTAATTAAAAGATCATTCAAAACATTTTTCTTTTCTGCTCCGCCACTAGATTCAATATCTACCATTCCTACTAATGATAAAATTTTGTTTTCAAGGTTTGTTATTTGTTGTTGTAACCTTTTATTTTGAACGCGCAATTCGACTATTCGATC
>JBHLPN010000245.1:0-4884 GCA_048939445.1 Promethearchaeota archaeon
AAAAATTTATTTTTTATATCTATTTTTTTCTTTTTTGGATTAAGTAACTAAATAATATTAGTTATCTTATTCGCTAATTTCTGTAAATTCATATCACACATTCCTAAAGGTACGCTAGCATCATAGAGAACAACAACTAATAAAGGATCTAATTTCCAAGGAATATCTACAACTTTAGAGAAAACTTTTTGTCCATTTTGCAAACCATAATACATTTCAGGGAGGTCTAAAGCGCCAATCATATATCTAATTTCAAGCTCTTTCAGAGAGTTTACTAATATTTCATGTGGAAGAGAAGTATAAATTGTATTTCCCTTAGTCGTTAATAAAGCAGCTCCAAGAAGTTCATTCTCAAGCAATAATTCTTCAAAAACGTTAATTACCTTCTGGTAAAAAGTTTGACTCATATATATTTCATCTTGTCCCCTGATTATTGAATCAACCATTTTATCGAATTTTGGATTTTCGAGTTCTTGATAATCTTTTATTTTTGCAGTATCCGGGTATTCCTCTAAGAATATATCAGCTATTCTTTCTAAACGGGTAGTCACAAATAAAAGACTCGCACTTGAATCTGATAGTATCGAAAAAATGAGATCTTGCTGAACCTTAAAAACAAATCGTAATTCTCTCATTTCAAGAATTTCCGGAGTCTTCCTAGATATTACATTTTCAGAAAAAGAAAAAATTGCTGAAAAGAAAGGCGTAATTAAATTAACCTCTAGATTCTTAAATTCATCTGTAAAATTACGACTATATATACAAGCTCCAGTTTTCTTTAAGATAAATAGAGAATGAATCTTCATTAAGAGTGATACCTTGCTACTCTTTTAAACTTAAATATAGAATTACACTCTTTTAAGTATTTTTAATAAACTTTTCAATTTCTAATTTAATCTCTTCCCATGATGCCATCCTTTTGATAATTGGTTTCCCATTAAGAAAAACTCCTCTAGATATACCCAATTTTTCGATAACTATTCTATCATCAGTGTTAATGATATTTAGATTTATGTTGAAATTCTTTTCAATATTATTTTTGATAGTATTAATCATATATTTAGACCATGGACATTGGCTATTATATAATATCTCTAAATTCAATTTTTGAGATTTATATTGATCTTTTAATTCTGGGAAAATGAATTTTGGTGTAGAAGAAGAGCCTAAATCGAGGAATAGAAGAACACGACTCCCATCTCTATCAACTTCTTTGAATCCAAATTTCTTGAAAAAAGAGGAAGGCATATATCTTATTGAGGTCCCAAACCATCTATCTCCCTCATATGCTATAACACTGGCTCCTCCATATTGTTTTGCTTTTTCGAGAAATGATTTAAGTAATGCTTTTCCTACTCCATTAAGCCAAAATGGGGGTAGGATCCACATGCAATTAATAAAAAGACAATTATTCCCCTTTACTGGCTCTAATGCATGCTCTATGGGAATATATTCTAGTAAGCCCATTGGAACTCGTCCATGAATCGTTAAATCTGAATGGAGCATCTTACCAACCCATTTGTAGTGAATCTTTTCTTTTCGAGGTTTTTCAAGTGCTACTAAGATTTCAAGACCTTTTTGCATCATCTCTTTTATCCAATAGATTCGTTCATCCATACCATCTTCCATGAGGTCTCTCGTTTCCTTATCTACACTCGGATCAAGGCAAATAGCACAGATTAAATCTAACTTATCCTTGGTAATAGTTTGAATTTCCATAAAATTTCTTCATATCTTTTATAATTTAAATAACTATAGACATTAAAATTTTAGAAATTAACAGAGTTAATCCTTTTTTATCCAATCTCGAAGTACAACCTTAACTGAACGACTCATTTCCCGTGCGAATGCTGAACCTGTTTTTCTGAGATAATAGTCTTGTCCTAAGTTTTCCGCCTTTGGTACATATGTTTCTTTTTCAAAATTTTGAAACATTTCAGAGAATTCAATTTTGTTAAATCGTTTATAAATGTCAGTAAAATGTATAAATTTCTTAGGGAATCGTTCCTTAAGAATTCTCTTAGAAATATCTTGTTTGGGATATCCAAAGCAAAGCATCGTGATAGGAAATACCCATTTTGGAAGATTGAACATTTCACGATGAGTTTCGATATTTTCCATAACGTCACCAATATAACAAGAGCCGATTCCTAATGATTCAGCAGTTATTACTGCATTCTGTGCTGCAATCAACGCATCACAACATGCGAGTAATAGATCAGATTCATCTGGAGTTCGATACCTTTGATTGATGCTATTGCATTTCTCCAGAACACTTGATACTGCATAATAATCGTACCATCGTTGCATATCTGCTAAAAAAATAAGAACTAAAGGAGCTTTTGCGATATGAGGTTGGTTATCACATGTTTTAACTAATTTTTCCTTCTTTTCTTGATCCTTCACTTCTAAAATTGAATAAAACATCATATTACCTGCTGTTGGAGCTCGCATAGCTCCATAAATTATGGTGTCAATTTCTTCTTGAGATAAGGGTGTAGGATCATAAGCTCTCACAGTACACCTGTTATGAATAGTCTTAATTACTTCATTAAGATTTTCTCTAACATTCATAGAATTTCACATAAATTAATAACTAATATTTAAAATTATGAACGATTTATCTTAAGAATTATTGCTCAAAATCCAATATTCAAAAAGGTTTAAATTATTTCTTCAAAGGATAAGTTTCTATAGAAAATCAAGATAAGCTTTTAATATTTTGAAGTGCTTACAAGTAGTGCTATGAAAGAGATTGATAATATAAAATATTTCAATGTCGCTGATATTTGTGAAAATGTTTTTCATAATAAAATAACACAAGAAGAAATAATAGGTTATTTTGAAGCAGGAAAAATAATTGGTAAAAAAATTGATAATGAATGGCATGCTAATGATGAAGCTATTAATAATTTTTATCATAATGTCTTTTTGGAAGAAAGAGCATTTACTGTAGGACCCCACAGAATTGATTTATCAGATATTAAATTAAAAGGGAGGATTTTAGATATAGGTGGTGGAGGAGAAGGTGTAATAGGACAATTTAAAAGGGAACAAGTAGTTGCTATAGATCCAAATAGAAAAGAACTTGAAGAAGCTCCGAGTATTGGAGATTTAAAAATAGTGATGGACGCAAAGGATTTAAAATTTTTAGATAATACATTTGATACTGCTACTTCCTTTTTTACGTTTATGTATGTGCCAAAAACTGATCATAATAAAATATTTCAAGAAATTTATAGAGTGTTGAAAAAGAATGGAGAATTTGCAATTTGGGATATAATACTACCTAGAAGAGAAGATAATAAAAAAGAATTATTTGTAATTAGACTTAAGATTAAAATTGGTGATAAAACAATTGATACGGGTTATGGAACAATGTGGAATAAAGAGCAAGATATGCACTACTTCTCAAATTTAGGAAAAGATATAGGTTTTAAAATTTTAGAAAGTAGGGAGGATGACAATAACTTTTATCTAAGATTTAGAAAAGAATAACTTTTTCTTAGAATAATTTATTTAATATAAAGATTTTAGTCTAAATGAATATTATTTCCAAGCCCAGTGTTCTAGTATGGCGTTATAAGGGCATGTATCTAGACTTGCTCCACATTCAATACAATCGATTATATTTTCCGCATTTACTTTACCGTCAACAATCTCATAAATTTCAACAGGGCATATAGCGACACATTCTCCAGAAACCTTACATAAATCTAAATTAATATCTACCTAATGATTATTTTCTTCCCATCTCTTCAAATTTGTCATAAAAATATGGATTTATTGCTTATTTTTATGTTACTCATTTTTATATAATATATAATCAAAAAAATAAATAATTTCATTAAATAATATTTTCATGTGATTTAATTGGTGTTAGAAACTCTTTTTAGTCCAGAAAAAATAGGAAATATTCAAATTAAAAACAGGATAGTGCGCTCCGCAACATTCATGGGAAGTACTGAAAAATATGGATATGTCGGTCAAAAACTTATAGAAATTTACAGTGAATTAGCGCGTGGTGGTACAGGACTAATAATATCAGGCTTTACAGCGGTAGATCCGGGGGGGACTGCTAGCCCATATCAGTCATGTTTATATGATGATTCATTTATCCCCGGTCAAAAGAAATTAGTAGAATCGGTTCATGAATATGATGATGTGAAAATAGGTGTTCAAATAGCGCATACAGGACGTCAAGGTGATCACCCAAAATATCACCCAGTAGCGCCATCCCCCGTCCCATCCAAAACAACAGGGTTAACTCCCCGAGAATTAACGACTGAGGAAATAAAAGAATTAATACAGAGTTTTATTGATGCAGGGCGGAGAGCTTATGAATGTAGTTATGATTTGATACAATTGCATGCTGCTCATGGTTATTTCTTGAGTAATTTCATTTCACCATACACAAACAAAAGAACCGATGAATATGGGGGAAGTATTCAAAATAGAGCAAAAATTTTGATTGATATATATATGGGTTTAAGAGAAGTATTAGGGAAAAATTTTCCAATTACCATCAAATTGCAGACGGAAGATTTCTTTCCAAATGGATTAAAGTTAGAAGAAGGGGTTGAATATGCAAAAATCCTTGCTGAAATTGGTTTTGATGCAATTGAACCAAGTGGAGGTGGAGTAGATGCAATTCTCACTAAAAAACCATATCCTAGTCTAATTATTAAATCATCTGAAGAGGAAAATTACTTCTTACCGCATATTAAAAAAATTAAACCCTACATGAAAAATAGTAAATTAATTTTAATGGGGGGTATTAAGAATCCAATTTTCGCTGAAGAAGTGCTCCGGAATAACATTGCTGATTTTATAGCAATGAGTAGACCTTTAATCTACGAACCAAATCTTCCAAATCGTTGGAGA
>JBHLPN010000246.1:0-4869 GCA_048939445.1 Promethearchaeota archaeon
TGCGTGAATCTAATCAACTTTTTAAAGATTTTAAATAAGTTGCTAAACAAATTTGTCAAAGAATAGAAATGGAATAGGGGTTTAATAAACGCAAAATTTATTTGAGTAAATTATAAATAAAATTAGGTTTAATTAGATACTAATAAAATATTGAATGTGTTAATCAAAATGAGTGATAGTAATCAAATATTGAATAGTATTAGAGAGGAAATTCAGAGTCCAAGACCAAATGCTAAAAACATTTTAAAAACTGTAATTGATTTAAGGACTAATAAGAAAATTCAACAACCATCTGATTCTGAATTCTTCGATTTAGTTGGAGAATCTTTCAAATTAAACCCTGATTTCTTTATGAAAGAGCTCTATAAAACATTTATGAATAAAATGGGTAAAATTATTGGAGCTGAAAAAAGAAAGGAAATGGAAAAATATATTATTGAAAAATTTTGTTTAGTTGAGGGTGAACAAATACTTTATGAATGCAAAGGAAACGTAAAGCAAACTGAATTGATAGAACAGAAAGCATCAGGTAAGTACAAAATGGATTCCTTCCCACTTACAATTTCAGTAAGTTCTGGGGATATTTTTCTTACGAATTATAGAATAATTGCTCATGGTTTGCTTAAAGTAAAGGGTGGTGAAAGCTCCTCATGGTTTGTATGGACTAGTACACTTTGGGTGTTTACAGGGGGATCCAAACGACGTGAAAAAAAAGATGATTTAATTGAAGCCTCTCCACTTTTTGGATATCAATTTCCAATTAAAAATCATTGGGGTTTAAGTAAGAGCACCCTCCTACACCTAATTGCGTATTTTGTACAAATGGAAAAAATAAAAGGCACTATTTCTATAAAACCCACTGATACTTCAAAAAGAGAAGAAGATATGAGTAAAATCTTTGATTTTTTACGTAAAGACGCTAATGAGGTCTTAAATGTTATTAATGAATTAATGGAAACGGAAAAATTAGAAAAGTGGAGAACAAGATACATTTCAAATATTCTAAAATCACTGTGGAAAAGTGAAGAATATCAACAATTTTCTGATTCAGACAAATTATATATTGTAAAAGCGACTTATGAATTAGATCCGAAGTTTTTCATGACTTCAGTTTACCCAAAAATGATGTCTTGGAAGTTTCCCTCTTTTTTAAGTGTGAAAGAAGAAGTCAAAACACACATTGATAAGTTAAACGAGGGATTAGTTCTTTCTAAACCAGAACAAGAAGATGACTCTATCAAATTTATTAAAGAATAGAATGAATAAAAAGATAAATTATTTCCTTTATACAATTTTATTTTGCTTATCCTTTCGCATAGTATACAAATCTTCATATTTTAAATCTGATTCTAATTCCCCTTCAATTTGTCTTTCAATTATACTTTCCAAACCTTCCTCAAAGAATACATTTTTTTTGAACTTTTTAGCTGGAGCACCTAAATAAATCCATTCCTCTTCTAACACTTGCCCTATGGTAGTCATAGAATGACCTCCTAAGATAGAATTCTTTTTTATATGCGTTCCAGGCATAACAACACTTTGGGAGCCAATCATTACATTATCCTCAATAATGGTTTTTCTAATAATAAATAAATTTCCAGCGATAACTGCAGATTGTACAACGGCTCCCTGTCCAACTACTACGTTCTTACCAAACTCGATGAATTCAGTATCAACCCAACCTTCAAATAACGAATTAGAATAAACAGTTTTCACACCAAACATTTTGAAACAAATATTGTCCATAAAAGGGAAAGGAAATTTATGGGATAACCATATTGGCCATTTTTTTATAGTACTTCTAAGACTCCAATATCTATAATCTTTATCTGAAGGATGTCTCAAAAATATACCTTCTCTTGGTTTATGCAAAAGATTTACGATTACCAGAATTATTTTAGCAAAGATTAAGGATATTGAAATTCCTGTTAGATACATTATGAAAACTAAGAAAGGTAAAAAGAGTAAGAAGTGAGTGAATTTAGGTTCATAAAGATTCCAGAACAACCAAAATTCGAACTGTATTGAAAATATGCTAATCCAGATTAAAAAGATATAAAAGATAAGATATCTCTTTTTTGCCAAGATAAGAGTTGTATTTGGTCCTACTTTTAAACTTGAAGGTACTGACATAATCTTTAATCCTCTATATTATTCTGAATAAGATTTTTCTTGTCGTCATCTATATTGACTTCTTGTTTAACTTCATATTTTATTTCATCATCTACATGTTTTTGATAGATGAGATCACGTCTTTGTTCCGCATATTTATTTGGTTTTAGTTTCCTTGCATAATGTGGACCTAAGTAAATCCAACCAGGGTCTATATATTGGCTTGGAATTGTCGCAGAAAATGTACCAGTTACTGACTCTTTCCCTATCACTGTGCCTGGAGATATTAGGTCTAATCCACCTACAACAGAGTAATCTCCTAGGATTACTTTTTTAATTATTAAATATTTGCCTACAACCATTGAACTCATTACAACAGCTCCCTGTCCTACTGTTACATTTCTTCCAAATTCAATAAATCCACCATCTGCCCAAGCATCTTGCATATGGCTTGAAAAATCCACTTTGATCCCCATCCATCTAAATCCCCACATTACTACCCACGGAAGTGGACCATTATTCATAAACCAAAAAACCAATTTTTTTAATTCAACTCGTAATCTCCAAAACTCATAATCTTGATTACCCTCTACTGCTCTGAAGACCCCCTCTTTAGGCTTATGGACCATATTTATTATAAGCAAGAAAGCTTTTGTAGAAATTGCGATACCAAAAACGAAAATAAAATATAAAATGAATAGCCATACCGGGATTAAAAACATATTTATATACCATGGGATATACTGCGATACATCGAAAAATACAGCAGCAGTCATAAAACCAGAAAACCATAAGATAGGGAGATATAAAGCAAGAAATTTATATCCAATTCGACTTATTGCGCTAGTTGTTACGAAATCAATTGTATAATCAATTTTATTTGCTTTGATAACTTTTTCTTTTGAAATTGCACTCATTTAGTTATTTTTCACCTTTTTCATTTTTCTTATCTAGTATATTCAATTTTTCTTTAAGATCTTCAGCTTTTTTCAAATCCTCTTCAGAAATTTGAAGGAAATTCATTACTTTTTTCTTGAAGATTTTCCTAAGAGGGGTTCCGAAATAGAAGCTGTTGCCCTTCAGAATATTATATTTAGTTGCCCCTGTCATAGGTAACCACCATGAATTATCTCCTGCCTTTACTCCTGGAGCAAAGCAATTAAATCCCGCAGTGGTAACATTGTTCCCAATTTTCACTTTTGCAAATGAGATATTACCGAATACGCCATCAACTGCATGTGAACTAATACCGGGATTTGTCCCAATATAAGAATTTTCTCCAATTTCTACGAAACGATCACCAGCAAATTGTTCTTCAATAACTGATCCTTTACCTATTTTATTTGTTCCTACAAAATTGAACATCCATTTTAATAACCAGGGAAAAGGACCGCGAGAAAAAGCGTTTTTGGGATATTTGATGATAAAACTACGAAAATGATACTGGTTGAGAGTTTTACTTGGTATATTTCTAGGGATAATCCCTGATTTACTAGGTGATTTTTTTTCTGATATAGAATAAAACCATCGAGTAATTAAAGCTACTATAAAAAGATGAATCAAATAACATATGATTATTACAATAGGGATTGTTAATGAAGCAATTAAGGAAGGGAAATTAGTAAAAAGTAAAATAAAGTTTGACACTTCTAAGAAATTGGGTAAATAGAACAACATTATATATAAAATGAAAATGATGCCCGGTATTAGAAAAGAGCAAAAGTAAATAACATAGAACAGTGGGAGCCATAAACGTAAATTTAAACTAATTTCTTCCTTAATAATATCGTTTCTAGAATTTTCATTTTGAACTAAGTTTGTTGATACCACTTTTCTTCCACAAAAATTAATAATTTCTATATTGAGTGCTTTTCTTATCTTTTACTTTATTGTATAATCTTGACTATTTAAAAATTTTCAGATTAAAAATCATAAGATTAATGGAAAAAAAAAGGTAAAATTAATTGCTCTGTTATTTATTTTTTTTTGGAAACCAGGGAAAAAATACACTAGTTCTTCGCTTATATTCCGCATATTTATCGTCAGCTTCAAATCTTTTATCTAGAAGTTTTATTCCAGAAACTTTAATAATCATATAGGTAATAAAAATTGGTCCTAGAATAGTTATAAAACCAAATGGAGTTGCTAATGCAATTATGTAAATTCCCCACCATTGCGTTACCTCACCAAAATAGTTTGGATGTTGTGATAATTTCCATACTCCTCTATCCATAATCTTTCCTTTGTTTTCAGGTTTTTGTAGGAATTTATAGAGTGTATAATCTCCGATTGTTTCAAATAAAAATCCTATTAACCATACAAGCATACCAAGCCATAATGTTACTCCAGCAAAGTCTAATAAATTAATTACGGGGGGATTAATGCTGATATTCACAAACCATACAGGAAACGCAACTATAAAAATAACAATACCTTGAAAGATATAGACTCTAATAAAGCTTTTTAAGACAATATTTGTTTTCCATCTTTTTCTCATTGCTTGATACCGATAGTCTTCAGGTTTTCCTCGATTTCTAATGAAGACATACGTTCCAAGTCTTACTGCCCATATAAACACCAGAGTAGTTATAATGATTTGTCGAATATTTACAAGACCATTTATCATGAAATAAAGAACTAGGCTGGTTAAGGCAACAACAAAGTATCCCGGTCCGTAAAATACGTCCATGAGACCATTATTTTTCTTTATAGTTCCAATTATAAAAGCGATAATTAAGTATCCTAAAAGGAATGATG
>JBHLPN010000247.1:0-4864 GCA_048939445.1 Promethearchaeota archaeon
TATTCATTGTTCAAAGATCCAGAATTTATTAATCTAATCTCAAATGAAAACATTATTGACAAATTCATCGATGTCTTAGAAGTTTTTACTTATATCGACATTCTTGGCTACTACTACACTAAAATTTTTGACCATTACATTAAGTATTATAGTGAAATTAGTTCAAAATTAAAAAATATTTTATATCTTTGGCCAAATGAAGAATTGGCTTTAAAAAAAGCAAAAAAATATGCACAAGAACGATTGGAATGGAGGCTTGCTGGTGCTCTTAGAATATTCCAATTTGTTGATACGAAACCTCATTTAACTGAAGAGTTCTATTATAAAAAACTAAAGGAAAGCATTGAGAAAGCTGATAATGAAATCTTTAATGAACTTACTTGGGATTCATTAAAAGATCAATATTTAATCCATTCTTACAAAATCCAAATGAGATATTCTTTAGCACTATTAATGATTCTAGCATTTGGGGGTTTCCAACGTATGGGAATGAAAATTAATACTGGTGTTTCGCATAAATTACTTTTATTTTGGACCCTACTTTCTAAAGAAGTAGTATCGAGATCTACTGATTATCCATCTTCTTTATGGAATATATTTCTAGAAGGCATGCCTCATTGGTCAGAAATAAATAACAATTTTATAGAAAAGTTAAATGAAGATAATATTAAAGTTTTAATTCATAATTCCAAGCAAGAATTCGATAGAGATAGTGAAGAGTTTAATCTGTATTTGGATTTTAAGTATATCTTGGACTAATTTATACACTCATATTCATTTATCCAAATCCTAATAATAAAACCAAAATCCACATCAAAATGAATGATATAATTGTTAATCAATTAATCACATTTTCTTCAAACAATTTTCTGTTGATCTCTACGCCCAATCCAGGTTTTTCAAGTGCTTTGACAAAACCATTCTCTGCTTTTATCGGGTCTTCTAATATTTGATATTCTTCAGGAATAAATGGGAATTCACACCAGTCGCAACGTGTAGACATTATAAATTGTAAGTTTGCTGCTAATATATGGCCAAATCCAAAGATGTGAGGAATACAACGAACTCCTTTTACTTCTGCCATTGCATCAATCTTTTTCATTTGAAGAAACCCGCCAGATCGAGTAGTATCAGGTTGTATTATGTCAAAAGATCCTTTTGAAAGAATATCTTCAAAACGGAAAATACCCATATCATTTTCACCACCAGCAATTTCAACAGGTGATTTCTCTCTAAGCTTTGCCAATCCATTAAGATTATCTGTTGGAATTGGTTCTTCTAGCCAATTAACATCATACTTTGCACATATATTCGCAATTTTAAAAGCTTCATTTACAGTTTGATATGCAGAATTAGCATCTACCATAATATCAATATCTGGAAAAGAATCTCTTACCTCTCTAAGTAATTCCTCATCCTTTTTAGGTCCGTTTCCAATCCTTAATTTTACGGCTTTAAACCCGCCAAGTTCTGGTTTCAAGGCTGACTCTACAGCGCCTACAGCAGCTTTGGCACTATATCCACGTGGCATAGAAGCATATGCTCTTACTTTTTGCTTTCTTCCGCCTAAGAGTCTATATATGGGTTGTTTAGTGGCTTTACCGATTATATCCCAACAGGCAACCATTATTGCTGAAGTAGAAGCTGGTATACCAAACATAATCCTATTTGTATTTTGGTATATTTCATGAAAGATATCTTCTACCATAAAAGGATCCTTCTTGACCAGGAGCTTTTTTAATGCTTCATCAATGAACTGTTTTTGAGCTAAATTACTTAAATTCCAATGTGATAATGCCCATCCATCTATACCCTCATCAGTTAATATATTAGTATAAAGCCCTGTTGCCTTAAATCTAGGCATAGATCCGATTTTTATTTTAAAGTCAAGTTCTAATAAATAAGTTTTAACATCTGTTATGATCATAATTACTATCTCCCCTAAAGATTTAATAATAGTTTATTTTTTTTTCTAGTTAAACTTTTAGAATAAGAAGAATTTTCTTCACTTGAATAGGAAATATTAATTTTCTTTAGAATTACACTTAGATTGGTAATTTTGTCAGATATATTTAACGGAGTAGTGGAAAAAAATCCAAATGAAGATTTGTGTATAGTATATGTGCTCTACTTCGATGAAAAAAAGGGACAAATTCCTCTATTAATGTATCCCGATGATAGATTACGAAATGATAAAAGATACATGCGACCAATAAATTATCATCCGGTTTGGTTTTTAGAAACTGAAGAACTCGATCATATAGATTTAGAATATAAAGGGTATGCCTTTTTTGGAAAAAAAATCCATACAAAATCAAAAAGGCAAAAAAGACGAGCTGGACTTGAAGAAGAAACACCAGAAACAATTGTTATAATTGTCTCGCTTCCAGTTGAATTGGAAATATTTGGTGATGAGCTAGTTAAAAGACTAACAAATGAATTACGAGATCACTTTGAAGATAAATTATATGAAGTTATAGAAAGTGAAATTGCAAGTGACACTGTGATAAAAACACCAAAAATTCAAGAACGTATTTCACAAGGTATAAAAATCAAGGTTTTTATGAGGGAATTAATCGATAAGACTGTTAAAGATTATTTTTCAAAAGCAATTGAAACAAGATCAGAATCTCCTTCGCTTAAAACCCAAAAAGCAATTTCATATTTCTCTTTAAAAGGATTTGAGTTTTCTCCTCTTAGTAATTTAAAAGGAGAAAGTGATTTTACAAATTTAGACCTTTTTGATTCATCAAAAAAGCAACCTGAAGGCATTACACCGAGACCTGAACTTTCAATTACTCGTCTCAATTTTATTGAAAATAGCCAAGAAATTGAAATTACAGTCCAAAATAATACAGATGATGAATTGAAAAATGTTTCTATTATTATAACTCATGTTAAAGAATATTTTGAAAAAGAAATAATGAACCAAGAAGTAGATCTTTGGTTTCCTCAAGAGGAACTCTTATTTGTATCTCCTATCGTTCCTCATATCGATGAATATTTAGTTTCTATCAAGAAGATAGATAGTAGTGGTAATAGTCAAAAAATTCTTAGCCAAAGAATTGATTTAAAATTAATAAATAAAATTACAAATTAAAAGTGGAAATTATAATGTCAGATAATAAAATTGACCAAGAAGATATAATTATTCGTAATTATCGCACTTCAGATTATCAAGCTACTTTAGAGATTCTCAAAGAGCTTCATCATTTATATGATATCGGTTTAAGAGAAGAACAATGGAGAGAATCAAGTGGACTACGCCAATTTAAACCCAATTTAAAACGAATTACTTTAATAGCAGAATACAAAAATACGGGTGAAGTTGTAAGTATGGGAATGATTGAAGCCGTTAAAAATACTTTGGGCCAATATATTGGCTACTTAGACAATTGGGCCACAAAAAAAGGATTTATTGGCAAACATGTAGGTAAACTCTTAGCAGATAAAGCTATTCAAATTCTCCAATCATGGGGTTGTGAGTCAGTACGAATTAATCTTCCTTATGAAGCACATAAAAAATTAATTGATGTATTTGGTAAAGCAGGTTTTCAACCGATTATTACTGTTCTTGAAAAACGATTTTAAATTATTAGAGAGCAAGTTGCTCGAATTTAGCTTGGAAAAATCGTAAATGTTTAGGTTCAAAAACCATTTTTAAGCCAGGTATAGTCTCTCTCTTCTCATAGAGTCTAGCTAAAGACTCTGCTATATATTCCATATGGGTATTAGTGTATACTCTACGTGGGATTGTAAATCTGACTAGTTCTAATAGAGGGAATATATTTTCACCTGTATCTTTATCTCGACCTTTAGAAACTGCACCTCTTTCCATTGTTCTAACAGCAGAGTCCTCATAAATAGCAGCTGAAAGAGTTTGAGCAGGCCATTGATCCCGAGGAAGGTGAGGTAAGAATTTTAAAGCATTAACAAATACTGCATGACCGCCGATAGGCTTTACAATGGGAATGTTCGTTTTTAAAAATAGGTCTCCTAAATAACGAACTTGATTTATACGATACTTCAAATATTCGTAATCAGCACCTTCTCGTAAACCGCGAGCGACAGCTTCCATATCACGACCCGCCATTCCACCATAAGTATGAAGCCCTTCGAATAAGACGACCATTCCTCGCGTATAATCGAAAATATCTTTACTGTGAGTCGCTAAAAAACCACCAATATTGACTAGGCAATCTTTCTTTGAACTGTAGATACATCCATCCGAATAACTCATCATTTCTCGAAGAATTTCAATTATTGGTGTATTTTCATAACCTTTTTCCTTCTCTCTAATAAAATATGCATTCTCACTTGAGCGTGTTGCATCAAAAATAATTTTAAAATTATAATCATTGCAAAATTCTCTTAATTCTCTCAAATTTTTCATTGATACGGGTTGGCCACCAGCCATATTAACATTCATCTCTACATTTACAAACGCGATTTTTTCTGGTCCATACTCATCAATTAGATTTTGAAGCTTTTTAAAATCTACATCACCTTTAAAAGGATTTTCATTCTCAGGATCATGAGCATCATCAATTATTATATCGAGCATCGTACCTCCTGCTAATTCTACATGAGCTTTAGAAGTTGTGAAATACATATTTCTTGGAACAATCTGTCCAGGATTTGTAAGATGCCCATACATCAAATGTTCAGCACCACGTCCTTGATGAGTAGGTACAACATATTTATACCCTAAAACATCTTGGATTGCTTTTTCAAGATTATAAAAGTTTTTACTTCCTGCGTATGCCTCATCTCCGAGCATCATGCCTGCCCATTGGTTATCAGACATAGCAGTTGTACCAGAATCAGTTAATAAATCAATAAATACATCATCAGAATAAAGTAA
>JBHLPN010000248.1:0-2736 GCA_048939445.1 Promethearchaeota archaeon
ACACCATTATAATGAGAATTACAGATATTTTACTGGCATTTCCAGGATTGATTCTTGCAGCTGTTTTTATCGCAATTCTGGGCATCCGAATGGAAAATATAATGCTTTCAATTGCTATTTTAGGAGTGCCTTATTATGCCCGCTTAATAAGGGGAAATGTGTTACAAGCAAGATCTTTGCCGTACGTCGAAGCGGCAAGGGTATCTGGTTCAGGAAATTGGAGAATTATGTTTCGGCATATCTTACCAAATTGCATTCAACCAGTAATAATCGCCTTCACCTTTAATGTTGGAGGTATAATCTTGAGTTTAGCAGGACTCGCCTTTTTAGGATTTAACGACCCTACTTTAATCGGGTGGGGAAGTGATCTTGCTGAAGCGAGATTATTTTTACAAACGGCGCCTTGGGCTTCTATTTGGCCTGGTTTTATGATTTTACTTACGGTGTTGGGTTTTATGTTGCTAGGAGACGGCTTAAGAGATGCCTTAGACCCACGATTGAAAAATCTCTAATTTTTCTTCTAATATTTCTTTCATTATCTTTTAAATATTTAGAAGGTTCCAATAATTTCAATTATCTTTTTAAATCAAAATAATTATAGAGAATTTGTTTTATCTTAGTAATTTAAATAAAGCTTGAAATTCTTATTTAAAGCAAGAAAAATTTACTCCTTTTTATATACAGTATTAGAAATTTTATCACAATTTAATTATTTTTGAAATTACCAAGTAATTTAAAGCATTCCAATTAAAGAAATTAAAATTATTGCCGAAAAGAGAATACAAGAATGAGGCAAATTCTTGAGAAAAAAAGAGTTATAATTTTTATTGATCACGCAAATATTTTTCATAACATTAATAGCTTGAACATACGGATTAATTATATAAAACTAAAAGAAATATTTATTCAAAGTCATTACTTAGTTGGAATTTTTATGTATATGGGAATTCCGGATAAGATTTTACCTAAAAAACTTAATTTTTTAAAATATTTGAAAGCTCAAGGATTTGTAGTTCAACCAAAACCAGTTATTATCTCTCCAAATGGCATAAAAAAGCAGAAGGGAGTTGATGTTTTCATATATAAGGATATAGTAGAATTAGCTGAAGAAGATACATATGATAAAGCGATCCTAGTTAGCGGAGATTCGGATTTTTTAGATGTTGTAAGAAAATTAAAAGAATTAAAAAAAGAAATTGAAATTTGGAGTTTTAAGAAATCAATTTCAAGAGCTTTAATAGATGAGACAGGAAAGGCAAATGTTTATTATCTAGACGATATATTAGATGAGATTAAATATTAGCATCCAAAAAAAAAATATGAGTTTAAAAACAAAAAAAAAGAATTATAATTACTTTTTAAAGTATCTTTCTCCTACTTGAGAGAATGTGAGAAGATTTTCTAATTAAATCATTCGCTAATCTCATTTCCCTTCGAAAAAAATTCTTCTCAAAAATTCTCTCTTTTTTTAAGTGGAAATAACAGTTTTAAATTGCTGAAATATTTATATTTTAAACTCAATATAAGAAATTTCTATTTTAAATTCAATAAAAATTGGACTATTCAAAAATTATTAGCAAACTATTTTTATATTCCAATATAATAAGTTGTATTAAATAAATATTTGCTGATAAAGATGAGTGAAGATAAGTATAAACATAGATACTATTATAAAGAATCGTATGAAGCAGCAATAGGTACGTTTGCTACAGCGATAGTTTTTCTTTTTGTGGCAATATTATCTCTGTTTTTTAGAGCATTTAATTTTGATTTTATAGGACTTGCCTGGTGGGGTTTTTGGCTCTTTATCCCTGCTTTTTTCATCTTCATTGGAGGATTTGAACAACTTTATAGAAATTATAAGTATAAACAAGTCGTTAAGAATGCTATCACTCAACGAAACTTTCAAGGGACACATAAACTTGAACACATCGCATTGGAAATTGGTATGAAACCAGCAGTTTTACTTCGAGTTTTAGCGGATCTACGAAATAAAGGACTTATAAAGTATAGTTTTGATCCTGATTCAGGACAAATAATCTTAGGCCAAACAATAACATATACTCAAGCGACTGAATATGTTCCACCTCCTAAAAAGATAGCTGAACCTCTACCAACAGAAGGAAAAAACTTTTGCGTCTATTGTGGCCATAAACTTGAATCAAGTGGAAATTTCTGCCCTAATTGTGGATCAAAACTGTAATTTTTTTAAACATTTTATATTTTTTCTATTTTTAAAGTCCTTTTGGTAACTTTATAAGACATAAATTTTTTGGAATTTTTAAGTTAATACTGAAATGATAATATAAATAAATCATAAAAATCAAGAATAATTCTTGGTACAATGAAAAACTTACTTGTCCCTAAACCTAAATCTGGTGGATTAATCCTATCGTATAAATGTAGTGGCAAATGTAAACATTGTATGTATTTTAGTTCACCACAGTGGAGAGGAGATTGGATCAGTGAAAAGAATTTGGAAGAAATCTTAAATCAATTATCAAATACGATACAAGAATCTCCATACGGTCCTAGAAATGTGAGTCTTAATTATGGGCTTCACTTTACTGGTGGAGAACCATTTCTCAATTATGATCTTTTATTAAAAGCAATAGAAATTGGTAAAAGTCTAAATATCCCATCGATGTTTGTAGAGACAAATTGTTATTGGTGTAAAAATGATAGTATAACAAAAGAAAGACTAGTTGAATTGAAAAAAAATGGATTAAATGGAAT
>JBHLPN010000248.1:2836-4861 GCA_048939445.1 Promethearchaeota archaeon
ATTAGAAATTTGGATTCACTTTGTAATGAAGGAATTAATCTTGATGATTATCCAATTTTACGAGCTTTAATTCTTGGAAATTTTAAAGATCTATATGAATTCGCACATAAAGAATTTGGATTTAAAGAAAAGAATGAAGGTTATGTTTCAAAATGCCATGTATGCTTCGAAATTAGAAGGCATATAATATCAGAAACTGATAAATTTAAAGAACTCAATCCACCTGATTTTTACTTAAATATTTAAAAAAAAAGGATTTTATTTTAAGAAAATAATTGTATTTATCTAGCTAGAACTCTTTCTTTTTTCTGTATATGTAATTTTCTTGCATCTTCAGTTAATTGATTATATTTTTCTTTATTTATTGGAAAATAACTCATAGCTAATATCCCAATGATCATAAATCCAATTGGGAAAAGAACCATCAAACTACGCAATCCGAATTCAGTTGCTCCAGTGATAGTTGTCACATCAAATATATCCCAATTTGTACCTATGAAAACAATTGCTATTGAAATAAATACTGCCACATTCGAGAGTTTAACAAAAAATCCGTTTACACCATAGAAATTAGCTTCTCTTCTGGTTCCAGTTTTCAATTCATCATCATCAATTATCGCCGCAATTGTTATATCTCTTACAATCATGACTCCTGCTAGTGCTATTCCTAATATAAAAAAGAAAATGAACCCTGAAATTACATCAGCAATAAAAAGAAGCGGTATAAGGGCAATAATAAAAACTATTAAAGCCAAAAGGTAAGAATTTTTAGCTCCTAATCTATGAATAATGATACGCCAGAGGAACATAAATAGTGCTGCTGCTACGAAGCCTGTTCCAAGCATTAAAGAAAGCAAAGTAGAATCTTGAACGTTTAAACAAATATCTCCATAGAGTGGCATTATTGTAGGGATCATGTTAAAGCCAAACCATATTGCAAAATTTCCAACAATATAGAGTCTAAACGATTTGTTTCCAAAAGTATATTTTAAGGCTTTGAAAAAAGATGGTGCTTTTTCATAGTCCTTAGAAAATTCAACTCTTTCTTTAAAACCAAATTTTATAAATACAAATCCTGCTATCGCACAAATTATTGAAATAGTAATAGCTGTATAAATATATTCAGGATAATATACAGGATTATCGTATTGGGGAATAAATAAGCTTGGCAATATAAACGCAATTAATAATGATATAACCTGAAAGAATTGGATTGATGTATTTGCTTTAGCTCTTTGATCTAAGTCTCGAAACATCTCTGGAAATAAACTGGTTTGGTTTAAGGAATACATAGTGTAAAATAATTCCCAGATTATTATTATGATTAAGAAGTAGATAAATGTTAAAATTTTTGGTTCGAGAGGTGGTGTCCATAAGAGAATATTAACTAGAAGAAGGGGGATGATACCTAGGATAATAAATGGTTTTCTACGACCCCATTTTAAACCAGAACGATCAGATATCGATCCTAAAAGAGGATCATTAATTGCATTCCATATAGACCATATTATAAATCCTAATGATATATAACCCGCACTTAATCCCGCTACAGAGAAATAAAATGTGAATATCAAGAATGTAAAAAATTGTAAAAATATAACATCCGTAAAACCCCCAAAACTAAACTTCACAGCTTTTTTTAAGGAATATTTACCTTCTTCATCTTTTCTTTCTTCATTCATATTGTTTCCCTATTTTATATAAATAATAAAATGATTTTCTTTAGAACAAGAAATTATTTGTTCTTGAAATTTATAAATATTTATTTTTTATATTTATAGTTCTCCCATCCTTTTTTGCTATTGATGTTCTCTTACACATAAATATTCAGATTTCCACTAAATTCAGAGAGGCTTTTTTTTTAAATACCAGATCGGTTTTAGATATATCAAATTGGAATTTCTCCGAGATGATCTATAATTTCAAAAGGATTTATTAATAAAGATTATTCTGATACCTCATTTCAAAAAGATTCAGACTTAGAGGCATCTAATCAATTCAATCAGAATAATTATAAAAGTTTAA
>JBHLPN010000249.1:0-4842 GCA_048939445.1 Promethearchaeota archaeon
AGTCAATAAAAACAAGTTAAAACAGATTATCTATTAAGAACTGGATCCAACATTCTGTTCAACTTATTATAAAATTCAGGTTCAGGCATAAGATACTTCTTCATAAATTGAATGTCGCCTATTTCAAATTCTAATTTACTGGGCAACTCAGTCTCTTTCAAGTATACACTAAAAAATGGTTTCTGCTTTTTTAAGGCAAAGCTAATTTCTTTCCGTACATACTCTGAATCTATTATATGGGGCGTTATAAATACGAGAAATGCGCTGCATCGTTCTAGATTATCCACGATCGAGCTTTTCCAATCTTCGCTTACAGGGATACCTTCATCATACCAGATATTTTTTCCGGTTTTATTAAGATAATCTATTATAGGATAAACCTGAAGCCTGTCAGTGTGAGAATAACTGACAAAGACAAACGGTTCACCTCCCTGATAAGCTTTAAATGGCATTTGAAATTGCTCTGGATCCGAAAGAAAACTTTCATAAATTAATTCTTCAAGAGAAGCTGTCTCGTTTACTTTAATCTCTATATTTTTGCTGCTTGCATCTTCTATTATTTTCATAATGTCCGACTCCTTTTTTATAGCCTCAGAAAAGTGGAGTAATTTCTGCCGGGCACTATACGACTGCCCTTGGAACATGTAACAGATGGAAAAAGAATCGACTACGGTTATAAGCACTGTATGTTGACCGAATTTCACACGATCAAATGATTCAGAAAGAATCTGATCGCAAAATGTATTGCATGAGGATAGAAACTCACTAAAAAAGGCGCTGTCAATTGTTATATCTGCAGTAAACGGATTGGATAACAAGGTGTTCCCTTCTTTTGACATAATGCTAAGCAGTACTGGCTGCTCTGCTTCTAATTTCGGAATTTTACTTATACGTCTTTTAACCATTCCCTCCATTTGTTCGTTTAAGCGTGATAATTCGATACGTTCTGCTAAGGGTACTTTCGAATCCTTTAATCCTTCCCATTTTTCCAGTTGTTTGAGCATTTGATCATGCTCATTTGAAATTTTCTGAGTTAATAGGGTAAGTCCATATTTTTCAGTAATTTTCTGTCCTTGAGTCAGTAATCTTCGAGCTTCATCTGGATTCAATGAGATTAACGCTAATTTCGCTTGTAGAAGGTATGTCTCGCCTAAAACCCAAAAAGAATTTAATTTTTCAGAAAATTCTAAAAGTTGAGAAGTCAAAGGCTTGATCTCTTCTAAAATTTCCAGATCACCAGTCATTTCTAATTCAACGAGGAGTAATTCACATAAATTCAGTAATGCTAATGAAAAAATTTCCATATCAAAATATTCCTGCTCAAGAATCTGCCTTAATAATTCTTCAGCTTTTACTCTATTATGTGCTCGAGTACTGGTTTTCAAGATTAAAGCTTTACAATAACAATAGACCGAGCTATACATCTTATCGCTCCATTGAATATTTATTTCCTCTAACTGGTCCAGAATTTGTTGCGCTCGTTTGAGATCTCCTTTATCTATTAATATTTGGATTAAAATTGAGCTCGCCGTAACTGTATTTTTTATAAAACCGATATCAGTAGAGAATTCATAAACTTGTTCTATATTCTCTAAAGCAAGATCTAGTTGGCCTTTACGTCTATAGGCTTCAGATAAAACTATAGCTACAAATGACATCCAATATTTATTATTATTTTCCCTCCCAGTTGCTAAAGCTCGCTCTAATGACTTAATGGCATTATCTAATTCTCCTTTTACCTGAAAAATGTTCCCAAGGTAAAAAAGTGATAATAATAATGCCCATTTAGCTTTGCATTTTTCAGCAATACTCACAGCTTGCTTTCCATATTTTAAAGCAATATCAAGTTTCCCTTGAATTCCATATAAAATTGAAATGGCAGCAAGAGATTCTGCGATCTCCTTCTTGGCACCGATTTCTTCCGCCATTGCTAAACTTTGTTCTAGAAACTTTAATCCTATATCAAGTTCATTTTTTTCCAAATAATGGGATCCTTTTTCTAATGCAATATGAGTTTCTCTTAGTTTGTAATCTATTGACAATTTCCCGGTTAGCCTATTTAGATGCTCTTCAGCCAAACTAATTTTGTCATAAGATTTATTAAATTTATGAACAACATATAAGACTTCTGCCAGTAAAAGTAAAATATCAATAGAGAGAAAGTTTTCTCCTAATTCCAAACTATCGTTATAGGTTTGTTCCCCAAGTTTGATAACTTTTTCGAATAATCCTTGGAATCTGAATACTTGACACTTGAGAAAATTACATAATACAGCATTATAAAAAGTAGAATCTCCCTTTTCTTCGAAACTTTTCAATATAGAGAATGCTTTATCAAGTTTACCCTCATCAATGAGCTTCTTTACCTGTACAAGCTGTTTAGATTCTAAATGAGCTATATTTTCATCCATGTTGGACAGATTTTGGAAAAATTTGGATTATAATATTATGAGTGTTTAAGCAAATTATAATTTTAAATCTAATGAAAAAATAGAAAAAAAAAATGTGTGGTTACATCTTCACTTTACAGCTTCAAAATACATGTTCCAAAGCTCATCGTCTTCGAGAAAGTCTGTTCCTAAGTGCTTATGCTTAGTTTGTTTAGCTAAATCTCGTGGAACAGATTCACTCGCAGGTTTATAGTCTGTTATAACTTTTAAAACGGTTCCAGGTCTCATTTTCATGAGCTGTTTTTTAGTTTTTAAAGCTGGAACAGGACATACTAAACCGCAGACATTTAATTCCATATCAAATTTCATTGTATTTCTCTCCTTGAATATTTTATTTGATTTTTTAATCACATAATACTGAAAATATTGGTTCTTCCATATCAGCTTCAATTTTCATCTCAAGTTCCATTAATTGGACTAAACGTAATGCTTCATATCGAACTTTCTTAGGTTCAAGTCCGAGATTTTTTGAGATATCCGAAATGGTACTTGATCCTTGAAGGGTTATGTAATCTAATACCTGTTGTCTTGGAGTTTTCTCGAAATTCATTAATTCACGTTTTGATTTTAGATTAATAGCAGTTCTCAACTCTTCTTCATTAACTACTCCTTTGTCGAATAAACCTTTCTCAATTGCGCCTTCAACAAGTTCTTTGCCTCGCTCTGTCCATACTACGACCGTAGTATAACCCTCTTTAGAACCTACTTCACCAGCAGTTAAATCTGAGTATATTGCAGGAAAATCTTGACAATGAGTACAGAAATGATTGCAACTTAAGCATCTTCTTGCTTCTTGTAAAGCCATATCTTCATTGAACATTTTATCAATCTCTTCGAAACTCCAGCTTATTTCTTCAGTAGCTTCGTCAAGAGTTTCTGGTTTTAGTGAGTAATCTTTTGGAGGTTTCTTAGGCCCTGTAAAAAATGAATTATCTATCTTAAACCTTCCCTCTATTAAGCTTTCTCCCCTTAAATATCGATCAATTGAAAAAGCGGCTTCCTTTCCGTGAGCAATTGCAGCAATCGCCACAGCTTTAGAATTACTAATAATATCTCCACCAGCAAAAACTCCTGGTATATTTGTCTCAAAAGTAACTTCATTTACTTTTATTTTGTTTCGTTCTTTTTCTAATTCATTATTTGTTGCTACATCTATTTGTTCAAAATCAACTGCTTGGCCAACAGCAATTACTATCGAATCAACAGGTATTTTGTAATCTGAGTCCTCAATTTTGTTTAATGGTCTTCTTCCATTTTTATCTGGATTGCCCCACTTAATACTATAACAATTTAAAACTAATTTCTTCTCTTTATTCTGAGTTATTTTTAAGGTTGAAGTTTTAAAGTGATATTCCATAAATTGCCTCTCATTTTCCGGGATATCTCTTAGCACAAGTTCAAGTTGTTCTTCTGACATAATATCAACCAGATGGACTTTCTCAGCACCTAATCTAAGTGCTGTTTGAGCAACATCAACCGCAACTGCTCCACCTCCAATTATTCCTAAAGTTTTGCCCTTAAACTCTTCTTCATTCTCCCAGTATCGATATTTCCTATCCATAAGAAAACTAATCGCTACATGAACATTTGGTAAAAACTCCCCTTCTAAGTGTAAAGTACGAGGCTTATATTGACCAGTTGCTATAAAAATTGCTTCAAATCCATCATTCTTTAAGTCATCAATAGTCATTTCAGGTCCTAATGGTTTATTGAGTACAACTTCGACACCGGAGTCTACTATCCTACCTACATCATAGTCTAATACATAATTAGGTAATCTAAATTGGGGTACACCAAATCTTAGCATTCCTCCCGTTTGATCTGTTTTTTCGAATATAGTAGGGGCATACCCCATTCTTCTTAAGAAATATGCCGCAGTTAATCCAGCTGGTCCAGATCCAATTATTGCTACTTTTTTAGCATTTTTAGCTAATTTACCCTTAATTTTTGAAGTGTTTTTAGCCTTCTCAATTTCCCATTCGGTTACAAATTTCTTTAATTCTCGAATTGCAACAGGATGGTCATCTCCAATTAAAGTACAACCATGTTCACATTCATTAGTACAAATTCTTCCACATATAGATGGAAGTGGATTACTTTCTCTAATTAAATCTACAGCATCTTGATATTTTCCTTGACGTATTAAAGAAATATATCCTTGAGCATTAACTCCAGAAGGACAGCCGTTACAGCATGGGGAACATACTAAACCCTTATCAGTTTGTTCAGTTCTCATTTGAGAACTACAGAATAAACCAATTTTTAGAATATCTCTGTTCATTTCTTCTTCAATCTCAGCAGCCCCACGCATTTCACATGGAACACCAACAATTCCAATTGGATCAAAAGTTTTACCAGTAAGCTCTACTAATTGTTGTAGGACCCCAGATCT
>JBHLPN010000250.1:0-4841 GCA_048939445.1 Promethearchaeota archaeon
GTATTAATTATATTTTTTTCAATTTGATTCAAATATCTAAACTTTTCAAAATCTTTCATTATCAACGAAAATAAAAAGAATTAAGAAGTTTTATTATTATTAATCAATAAAGGTATTAAAAAATAGTGTTATCTAAAAATGGGTATTCGAAAGATAGAAGATGAGATTGATCTAAAGGAAGCGATGAAAAAAAAAGCAGCAGAACTGAAAATGAAAGATATCCAAGCAAAAGCATCTGTTGAAAAATTTACAAAAGATAAACTACGAGATTTAGCAAAAAAACATGGTGTATTATTAGCTTTAACCCCAGAGTTAAGACAAGAAGTAAAAGAATTGCAGAAAAAATATAATATTCCCTCTTCAAAAATTATTACTGAACAAATAACTGAGCATGATGTTTTGAGAAAATTCTCTAAAATTGATCATCAAAAATTAGGCATGTTAGCATACCAGAGAGTATTAATGAGTAAAGAAGAAACTGGAGGAATAATCCCGCTTTCCGAAGTATTTGAATTAGTAAATACAGGAATTTTGAAAGGTAATGTGGATGTGAAAGATGTCGAGAAAGCTTTAAAACTTCTGAAAAAAACCAATGTTATTGAAGATATCACACAATTAGATTCTGGAGCAATAATTGTACGATTTTTTCCCATTCAATATACCAGTGATGAAGCAAGAGTTGTTGATCTAGCAAAAGAGAAAGGAGTTCTTACCTTAGAAGATGTGTGTGCTAATTTAAAATGGTCTCAAGATCGCGCTATTAGAGCATTAGAATCACTTGAAAAGAGTGGTATTGCAAAATTTAGGGAAAATATCCTTACAGGGAAACAATGGTATTTCCCATCCTTATAAAAAAAGTGTTTTTTACTATTCTAATTTAATTTTAAACGCTATTTGTCCATTTTCTAGTTTTAGGATTATAGCCTTACGATTTTTAGCCAAAATCTTAAATATTTCTTCTAGATCCTCCAAAGGAAGGGAACTAAAATCTTCTTGCGTTGCTTCCCTTAATTCATAAATCATTATAGGCTCCATCTTTCCATTTTCATAACACCATTTATAAATTTCATCTGACCAAGCTTCAAGTGTTTTCCAATATACTCGTAATCTCTTTTTCTCTTTTGAAAGCCATTTTGCTTGATTTTGGTCAATTAATTCTTCAGCAATTTCTTTTATATATTGTTCTCGTTTGGTGAAATTCAAAAATGGTTTTTTAGAACTTAATTCTCTAACATATATTATATGAAGAACAGCAAATCTAGCATAATCAAAAAGAACTTTAGCCCATTCTATTCTCCAAGATACATAATCATTTCTATCTTGCTTTTTGTTTGGCATTGTATACATAAATTTTTTACGTTCCTCTTCTAGCCAAGGATAAGCTTCTAATAAATTTTCATAGGCAGTTAATTTTTTTTCTATTAAACCCTTTTCTCCAACAATTTCTTCTTCAAGTGTCTGTAATTCTGCTTCGACCTGGTCGGCATGTTTTCGATATAGTTTTTGATCTATTTCACCTAATTTAGATGATAATATATCTTGGAGTTTATCAAATTGCTCTTCTATATAATCTAACTCAGTAGATTTAATTTCTTCTTCCTTAATGATTTGTTTTTGAGTTGCTTCGATTTCTAATTGTTCTTTTTCTTTCTTTAATCTTCTTAATCTTGCAAGTTCCTTCCTTAATTCCTCTAACTCTTTTTCAGCTCGTTCTTTAACTTCTTTAGGAATTTCCGTGGATTTTTCTCTCTGCCTTTCCATTCAAACCCTCAAAATTTTTTATATTTCTCCGAATTCTTCAGCCCACTCATTATATTTTTTCATCATTGCCTTATGAGTCATTGGTTTTACTTTTTTAAGCGTTTTTATGAAATCCTTCAATGTGATATCTCTAACTTCTACTTCCCTTTCTGAATTCTCCAAAAGGCCACCCATATCTAATTCACGAATGGGCAACATAATTACTTCGCGGCATACATTTGCTATATCTCTTCCAGAATAACCATCAGTTCTTACAGCTAATTCAACAAAATCTTCATCTTTTACCGCTGAGTTGACCCCCTCTGTATGGATTTTAAAAATGCCTGCTCTAGCCTTTAAATCTGGAAGAGGGACATGTACTCTTTTTTCAAACCTACTTAACATGGCATTATCAATGTCCCACGGACGATTTGTTGCACCTAAAACTAATAACGGTTTGTCATGTGTTGATTTTAAACCTTGGATTTCACTTAAGAGCTGCGTTTTCACCCTTCTCTCACCTCCACTTTCAGAGCCTTCTCCCCTTCTTGTCGCTATTGAATCTATTTCATCCATAAATATTAAGCTAGGTGCTTTTAACCTAGCAATTTTAAATAATGAACTAATTAGCTTTTCACTTTCCCCTAACCACTTACTCAACAGATCAGCTGAAGATGCACTAAAAAAAGTAGCTTTACATTCTGTAGCAGCTGCTTTAGCTAATAAAGTCTTACCACATCCAGGAGGTCCAAATAATAATATCCCTGACCAAGGTCGTCTTGCACCTTTAAATAATTCTGGTTTTGCTATTGGTAAAACTATAGCTTCCCTCAAAGCTTGTTTAACATTTTCCAAACCAGCAATGTCATCCCATTTCACATTAGGAGATTCTGTAACAATTGTTCCTGATATTGTATCAATAAGTTCTTGTTCTTCTGATGATACAACACCTGCTTCAGAATCTGCAGCACCTGCATCTTTTGACTCACTGGGTCTAGTAATTAATCTTGCAGTTCTAGGACCACCCAAATGAGATTTTAGGATTTTAGCTCGACTAACATATTCTTCAATGTTCCGTTGGCATAGCATTCTCATTTGTGGATTTTTATTATATTTCATAAATTGCATTAGAATTTCCGCTGCTCTTTGATATTTATTTATAGCTTGCCGGTATTTTCCTTGATTATCTAAATTAACTGCTTCCTTTGCCGTTTGTACAGCATATTGGTAAAGTTTTGAATCTACAGATGACATAATAAATATATCAAAACAATTTTTCTATTTATAGCTAATCTAATTTAGCAATCAGTAATATTAATAATTTTATTAGTATATATCTAATTTTCTGTTTACACGACGAGAATAATAACTGGTCTACAAAAAATTAAATATACATCATAGTTATTTATATAATATATATAAATACTAATAATTTTTGATGAATATGGGTTTTCTAAAAGATATCTCTAAATGGTTAAGCGGGGGCAGGAAGAAAGATAATATTCGCTCTGCTTCAGTCAAATTGAAAGTTTTTAATAAAAGATTAATGCGACAAACAAAAAAGCTAGAAATAAACTCAAAATTAGCAAGGGATAAAGCAGTAAATTTACGAAAACAAGGTGATATGGACGGTTCTAAATTTCACGCACGCAATTATCTTCAAGTTAAAAAACAGGCACGTGCTGTAGAAATGTTTAGAACAAATTTAGACGGGTTACTGTTCAAGCTAGAGCAAGCAACAGCAGTTAAAGACGTATCTGAAATCATGACTGGTATTGCCCAGTCTCTAGCAGCTTTAAAAAATCAGCTTTCAATTCCACAAATTACAGAATTAATGAGTCAAATCGATATCGATATGGAGGAATTTGCCGTTACTGCCGATATCGCGACAGAAGGTATGGAAGGTATCACAATTGACACAGCAGTTTCAGATTCTGATGTTGATGAGGTTCTCGGAGAAATTGATGCCGAAATCCAGGTAGAAATGGGTGCTGCTTTACCAACTGCCGCATCTGATGGAAAGATTGCTGAGTTAGAGAAAGAATTAAACCGTCTTAAATCGGATGAATAAATAAGTAATTATTTTCTTTCTAAAATTAATTTTCTTATTGTTGTTGATATCTTCTATTTTCAAATTCTTATATTATTGATATATGAAAATTTTTCTTTTGATTAAATTTAAAAACATATTAAATCATTATTGATTTAATTCTAATCATATTTTTAGTAAAATGGCAGAGTTTTCATTCAAGGTTATAATTGTTGGGCCTCCTGCAGTAGGAAAAACAAGCCTATTAAACAGATTTGTGCATGATCAATTTGATTTAAAGTATAAGTTAACAATTGGTGTAGATTTTTTAACCAAGACTGTGGAATATGAACCATCAAAATTCGCAAAACTCCAAATATGGGATATAGGAGCTCAAGAAAGATTTAAATTTCTACATCGTAGTTTTTATGATGGCGCGTTTGGTGCATTGGTTGTATTTGATCTTTCTAGACAACAAACATTTTCTGGTATGAAGAATTGGGTCTCAGAGATGCACAGTATTTTAAATGATGCAATACCTAAAGTTATCATCGGCAATAAATCTGATTTAATTCCTGATATTGGTCAGATTATAGATAAAAATGATATAGACGAATATACAAAAAATAAAGGTTATTCTTATATTGAAACATCAGCTAAAACAGGAGAAAATGTTGAAAATGCATTTTTCGAACTCACATATCGCATGGTAAAGAGAATAAGCAAAGAAATATAAATGTTAATTCTATTCATTACATTTCCTAAAAACACATTCTTAGCAAAATTATTAAAAGACTTATATCTATTTTAAATTTATTCTATATATCAAATTTTGGTATTTATTTAGTGGTAATTATGAAATTTCCTGAATTAATTACAATTGGTAGTAATACGTTAGATATTATAATCAACATAGATGACATATTACGATTCGAATTATTCGATAAAGATATAATAAAAAAGTATACTGCAATTGAATATTCTCGTAAATTGAATGTTAAGGATGTTAGATTTGTACCTGGAGGGTCAGGTGCTAATATAGCAGCAAATTGTTCTATGTTAGGATTAAAAA
>JBHLPN010000251.1:0-4841 GCA_048939445.1 Promethearchaeota archaeon
TAATACTTATTATCTTGTTTAATTATCAATTATTGATCACTAATTATAAAAATATTACTCAGATCAAACATAAAGCTTATATATTTTATTTTTAATCTTTCCTGAAAGGTAAATTCAGCGTCTGATTTCAATGAAAATTTCTTTGAAAAAATAAAAATGTAATTTAGGATAATTTTACTCTTTTGCTTAAAAAAATTGGTTGATTAAGTATTTAAGAATTATGATTTAAGCACTTACATGACTTTTGACGCGTAATGCCAAATATAACCCAATAATAAATAGGATTATCCCAGGGGGCAAATATAACGCTATAGCAAGCACAGACCACCCCTGACTAGTATTTACCGAAGGCAAATAATAGACCAAAGTAGCGATAATGATTATCAAGCCTATAAATAAGATTACCAATCCTACTTTTTGTATATTTCTCAAGTTTATCACCCCTACAATAGAAGAATACTTTTTCATATAAAAAAGATATTTAGTATCAATTTCCCCTACGAAGATTTAAGGTTTTACTTTTTTCTTTTCCTCCGTTTTAAGAGACACAAGGTTCGAGCCTTTTCAAATTTTGTCCAAATTTTCTGTGAAATTTGAATGGAAAGGTAAATTCAGAGTCTGATTTCAATGAAAAACTCCTTGAAAAGTCATTAATGAAATTATTTGGCGCCTAGAGAAGCTAAGAGTATTAAATCCAAAAAAATAGATCACATTTATATTAGAAATCATCAAATTTATATTAAATAAAATAATAAGTTGGTTCACTCTCATGAATGCAGAATTTAAAAAACCACGGCTCTTATTCCTTGATAATCTAAAGGTTTTATTTTCTATTTTGGTAATTTTCCAACACGCGAGGGTTACTTATGGTGGGACAGGCTGGTGGTACTATATTGAGTCTGTTCCGGTAGATACTTTCAGTGTTATATTCTTTACAACTTTATCCTCAATTGGAGGTCTTTTTCAAGCCTCACTGATGGGATTATTTTTTCTCTTGGGGGGTTACTTCACCCCAAATAGTTATGATCGAAAAGGAATACGTTCCTTCTGGAAAGAACGAATTCTTCGTCTCGGGATTCCCCTCTTGTTGTATGTCGTGATAATCAATCCTATTATGGTTTATTCACTAAACGCTTTTGGAATTTATCCATGGCCACTTCCTGGAACAGTATTAGGCTTTCTAACATTTTGGGGTCCTATGTGGTTTCTCACTGTTTTATTACTTTTTACTGCAGTTTATACTCTTTGGCGTCAAATAACAAAATTTGACGTACTACAACGGCGCATCCCAAAGGAATTTTCCATCCCAAATTATGGCTATTTACTTCTTTTGGCTATTATCTTAGGATTTATTACTTTTTTACTTCGCTTAGTTACTCCTATAGACCAAAATCTACTGGGATTACCATTTTCCTTTATCATTCTGTATCTCATGATGTTCGGTGTAGGTGTCATCGCTGTTCGATATGGTTGGATCGAAAAGATGACTAAAAATCATGTTAAAGTCTGGATTATTGTAATAGCAGCTGCATTTATCTTATTTTTCCTATATTCTATCCTTTTTGTGGGACTGGAGTCAGATTTAAGTGTTTTTTTGGGAGGATTCAATTTGTCAGCTCTTTTATTTGCTCTGGTAGAAAGTGTTATTTGTATGGGAATGATCTTTGTGTTAATTAAAATATTTTATGCAAAATTCAACAAACAAGGAAAAATACTGCAGAACTTATCATCTAGCGCATATTATATATACCTTATTCATGCACCTGTCCTTGTCCTTGTATCCCTTGGATTTGCACTCATACCCCTTATTCCTGTTATAAAACTAGCCATCGTATTTCCCTTGACAGTCATTCTCTGCTATCTATTGAGCCATTATGTTCTCGAAAAAATACATTTGAAAAAACACACAAGAGATTCTCAGAATAGTTAGAGCATCTTTGATACTCCAAAAACACAGATTTAAATATTTTTAAATTTTGTCCAATTTCCTTTGAAATTGGAGTAGAATGATAAATTCTTAATAACATGCTAGTATTTTTAATAACCTTTTATCAAATATCTTTTAATAAAAATGAATAATGACCAATACTATGACAATACGCGAATCAATAAATGAAATTAGAGCAAAATTATACAATTTTGCCACAAACTTCAAAGTTGTGAAAACCTCTGCTATAATTGTTATGATAGGATATATATTCTTACTTATAATTGGAGTGATCATAGCAGTGGTATTCGATCCGGACGGATATACTATTTTGGATAACTGGATTTCTGATCTTGGGTCATTTAATGACACTCCAGCACCATTTCTATATGATATTGCATGTATTATAGCAGGTGGGATGACTATTCCACTTACCTACTATATGGAAAAATTACTTGCTCCATTACCTAAGAGAACTGAATTGGGGGGACGACATTATTCTAGATTACGATTTCGGTTAAGCAGTTTTGCTTTTTTATTTAGTTTCATTGGGAATCTTGGTTACATTGGCGTAGGAATATTCAGTGCAGATCGTGATTATGAGGTTTTAAAGGTTTTAGGACAAGGACCACATGGTATGATGTCTTACCTAGCTTTTGGTGGATTTACATTAGGTGCTTTCTTTATGGGATGGTTAATCGTTTTATATAATACTAAAATTCCGAAAATTTTAGGAATCTATGGTATATTTGGACCGTTTACTGTTGCTATTGTGAATTTAATTGATAGTACTCCTTTGTTGGAATGGATGTTACTCTTCTCGATATTAATCTGGATAATCCCACTTTCACTCATTGTGCTAATGAAACCTGATTTAAGAACAAGTTAAGTTACGATTTAGAATGTAATCTCAATATTCAATAATTTTTTTTTAAATCTAAATAAAGTTCACGAGTATCTTCCAAAAAAAAATTCCATAGCTGTATTTTCTGCTTTCTTTAAAAGCTTATTAACTGCTGAAACTGAAATTCCAAAATGTTCTGATATTTTGGAAGCACTAATTCTTTTTGGAGATTTAAAATAACCTTTTTTAGCAGCATAAGTGGCAATATCTTTCTGACGTTTAGTAAATTCTGGAAATAGTATTGCAGACCTCCAGAGTGTATTATCAAATTTATCTAATTTATCTACATCCGTCATAGCTATTATCTTATAATCGTTTGTGAAAGAAGAAATTATGTTAAACAATTCATTGATTTTCTCTGTTTGAGAGATAATATTTATTAAGAGAACATCCTGAGATACATGGATCGGGAAAAGGAGAGCCCATCCTTGAGCTGAATCAAATATAGGGAAAAATCCTGAAGATCTGCTTTGCCGCATTATACATATTATTTCATTTTCAGATTGATATAATAGTTTGAAAAATTGAGGTTTGAAACTATCTTTAATAAATCTGTTTAAATCTTGAATTGAATTTGGCCTAAATCGAATTCTTTGGAGAGTAAAAAAATTTTTTTGATCATATTGAAATGCATTAAGAATCTCAACGAATTCAAGGTTTCGAAACAAATCAACAAATCCTGTATCGATAAATTCCAAAAAATTCCCTGGGATCTGTAATCGTATAATTTTCATGCTAATTTATTTAATACTATTACTTTTTTATAGGTTGCGATTACAACCCCAGAACATAAATGTAAATTCTCTTATTATATAAATAAGGGTCAATATCAATTAATGTCAGAGGAGTAGAGATTGACCATATAAGAATATATTAGCTATATTCATTAAAACTTAAAATTCAATTATTAATCAGTTTTAGAAAGAAAGGTGATTTCATTGAAAGTATTATTAACTGGAGCATTTGGTAATGTAGGACTAAGTACTTTAGAAGAATTACTTAAAAGAAATTATGATATTAGAATTTTTGATATTAAAACTAGAAGAAACAAAAGGCTAGCAAATAAATATAAAAAATCCATAGAAATCTTTTGGGGAGATTTAAGAAACTTTAAAGACGTAAAAAAGGCTGTTAATGATGTAGATGTTGTCATTCATGTTGCTGCAATTATTCCTCCTTTAGCCGATAAAAAACCAATATTCGCAGAATCGGTAAATGTTGGAGGAACCGCAAATATCGTGAAAGCAATGAAAAATCAACTTAAAAAACCAAAACTCATTTTTACATCTTCAATTGCGATATATGGAGACCGACTTGAAAATCCCTTAATAACCCCCGAAGATCCACCAAATCCAAATTCTGATGATGATTATGCTAAACAAAAGGTTAAATGTGAAGAATTAATTAAAACTTCGAGTTTAGAATGGGCTATATTCCGATTGACTTATATTGTGTCTTTAAACAAGTTACAAATGGATCCTTTAATGTTTGAAATGCCTCTTGATACTTGTATTGAAATCTGCGATACAAAAGATGTTGGACTTGCACTTACTAATGCAATAGAGAATAAAGAGATTTGGGGAGAAGTAATGCATATCGCAGGAGGAGAACGATGTAGGATTTCATATCGAGAATATCTTAACGAAATGTTAAATATTTTTGGTATTGGTTATGATGTTTTACCCACTGAAGCATTTAGTACTAAGGGGTTTCATTGTGGATTTATGACAACTGATAAGAGTCAAACTCTGCTGAATTATCAACGATATACCCTTGATGATTATTTTAATGCTGTGAGAAAGAAAGTTGCATTTTCGAGACTCTTTACTATGATCTTTAGGCCTATTGCTCGAAAATACCTTTTAAATAAATCCCATTACTATAAAGAATATTTAGATAAAAAATTTCTTGAACCTCTCAAATTTAATCAAATGTTTTAGAAAATTTATTATATACCATTATAATTATTATAAAATACTATTTCTTTTTTTAAAATTTAAAAAAATTCTT
>JBHLPN010000252.1:0-4816 GCA_048939445.1 Promethearchaeota archaeon
CCCAATTTGACGCTAAACAAGCGTTTTTTGGCAAATATATTTTTTAATTAATATTTTTTTTATTTTTAATCACGATCACCAAAATAATTAAATTAACATAAAGTAAAGAAAAGAAAATGAATTGGAGGTTAAAAAGAAATGGCTCAAGCAGTAAGAAATAAAGATGTAAGAAAAAATTGTATTGATGTCGAAAGAGTTATCATGGAATGCCTTTCTGGACCCGAGAGAGAAGAGATCCATTTAATAATAGAGCCTGCCAAATCGATAAAGCTTAGTAAAGAAGTTTTAAAATATTCATCAAAATATAATGCAAAATACAATCAAGAATTAATTCCTATAAATCGGGTATATCAGAAAATGTATTACAGGAATTATGCAGTGTATTAAAATTATAATTTAACCAAAAGGAGGTAAAAGAAAATGAATCTAGAGAGAGAGAAAATAATAATAATTAAAAATGGTACAGCAGGATATTTTCCAAATTATAATAGTTATTAAAACAATTTTTTTTTAAATTTTAATGATAGAGGATTCTAAAATGAAAAAGATCAAAATAAAATGTATGAAGTGTGGGAAGGAAATTAGGTTAGATTTTTCAAGTTCAGTTGCAATATGTAAAAATTGCAGAAAGCGAGACCATGAATAATACATTATGATCATCAATCATCCCATCATATCGGCTCAAAATCAATTTCATTTCCATTCCATATTAAAAAGGTTTAACTACATAAGGGCGAGATATTAGCTCGCCCTTAAACCAAAAATAAAAAATAAATTGAGGTGTGTTATGGATTTTAAAGATATGAATTTTACAAGGCGTTATCATTGTCCGGAATGTAATGCTATGTATATTATTATAGATAACGAAATTATCTCCTGTCCGGTATGTGATATAGCGTTTAATGGTAAAATTAGGGAAATAATTGAAGAAGAAACTTCAGTCTTAAACTTGAAGTTCAATAAAAGTTCATGTACTTAATCTTTATATAAAGAACATTATTAATGGTTAATAAAAAAAGGTATTTATTAAAAAGGTTGTCAAAGATGGAACAAACTCCTACGAAAAAAAGTTTTAGACATTATATGTATTTTTTATGTGGACAAAATTTTTCAATGCTGGGTTCCTTGATAGTAGGTTTTGTAATTACATGGTGGCTCACCATTGAAACGGGTAGTGCTGTTATTCTTTCAATATCAACGTTTTTGATGTTTATTCCACAAATAGTCGTCACACCCTTTTCTGGTGTAATTGCTGATAGGTGGAATAAGAAAAATATCATATTAATTTCTGATTCCCTTCAGGCTTTTGTAACTTTCGGTTTATTTCTATTTTTTCTAATAGATCTTCAAAATATATGGCTTATTTTAGGAATAAACACACTTAGAGCAGCTCTATTTGCGTTTCAACTTCCTGCAGTTCAGTCACTTATACCGGTAATGGTCCCAAAGAAGAATTTAAGTAGAATTAACGGAGTTAATTTCCTATTTTCTGGATTTATTTTTACAATAGGTCCCGTAATAGCAGCAACACTCTTAGCCTTTTTTCCAGTTACTCAAATTTTTCTTATCGACATTTGGACCTTTTTGATTGCTCTTGTTCCATTGATACTAATAAAAATTCCTAAAGTACATCAGGTTACCGAAGAAGCTACAAAAAAATCAATGTTCAAAGATTTCAAAACTGGCTTATTAACTGTCAAAATGATTCCTGGACTGTTTGCAATGATAGCTTTTGCCATGATTTGGAATTTCATTCATAGACCCTGGGCCGTCTTATTGCCTTATTTTGTAAGATATACCCATGATGGATCAGCATTAGATCTTGCTTTATTAATGACAACGTCTCAGGTTGGAAATATTGTTGGATCTCTTATAATGTCAGTCAAGAAAACATGGAAACATAAAATTAAACTCAATATAATTGGAGCATCAATTTTCTTTATATGTCAAATACCGGCGATTCTCGCACCTAAAGGAAATTTCATTCTCATGATGATTGTCCTATTTCCTGCGTGGGTAATACTTCCAATTACAGTTTCTACCTATTTAGCGATATTACAGACAGTTGTATCGAAGGATAAAATTGGTAGAATAATGTCAATTGATCATATGATTTCTATGGCAATTGCTCCAATTGGAGCTCTGATTGCAGGTCCATTAGCAGATTTTTTCGGAATAATTAATTTATTCCTGGTTTTTGCAATTCTCGGAATGATTCATCCTTTTATTATATGGGGTTTCACAAAAATAAGACAGTTAGAAATTATTGACAGAGAAATTATGGCGAAGGATGAAGAAATCGCAGAAGAAATAGAGGCTCAAGAAGTAGTAGAAGCTCCTGAAGTTGTTCAAGTTACCGAGACAATAGAATAAATCTTTTTTTTTCTTTTTTAGTTGAAATTGAGTTAATAATTAGGTGAATGAAATTACTTAAGATTACATTTATTTTTTGGCGGAATACTCAAATACGGGCAAAAAATAATAAAAAGGAAAAGTTTGAAAGAATCGTTAGAAATTTCAGAAGTTATCCAAGTTGATGAACCTATAAAATAATTTTTTCTTTATTTTGCTTTAAATCTATTCTTAAGACTAAATTTAATAGAAGTTTTCATTTTTCTAAATTATCTGCTTCATAATAAAGTATGAACTTCACATGAAGTCCGAAGCAAAAGTCTATTTATGAATTGAAAATCTAATAAAAATTAGGAAAAAGGAATTCACTTTATAAAGAAAAAAAATAAGAAAAATTAAGTAGTTTCTAACTATAAAGAAGGACTCTAATGATCTAATATTAGATTAATAGTAATATTTATCAAATGGGTTTTTATAAAATGTCTGAAAAACCAGAAATAGAAAATCTTTTAATAGAGGGTGCAAAACTAGAAACAGCACAAATAATTGATTCTGACCTAAAATTAATCGATAAGGTTGTTCAGGAGTTTGCGCCAGAAATCGCATTTTTGTATCATTTTAGAGAGGATGAAGCAGAAGAACAACAGATAAAGACAGGACGGCTTCATGAAAATCGTATCTTAGGAATAATTTTAAAGTTCTATTTAGAGGGGAAGAACAAAACTTCTACAGCTGAGGTTGAATCAGAATATAAGAAATATTTTAAAGAGATTGCTCGATCCACAACTTCAACATATTTGAATATGCTAAAAAAAGAATCAACTCTCTACACAGAAAGAGATGGAAGAATAGTATATTATGTTTTTTATGAAGATCCACCAATAGGTATTAAACCTTTTTGGTTTACTAGAATCTTTTGTATAGTCCCACCTTACTTTCATAGAGCTCTGAAATTTTGTATTTTATATATTAACGCGGAAAAATATATCCAACAATACATTAATCAATTTGGTAATAGAGATAAAGATCTTCTAATAAGAAATTTCAAATTTATAACTGGGTTAATAATAATAAAAATTTTTAAAAATCGAACCTCTAAATGTGTTAACTGCCAATTTAGTAAGAAAGAAATCTATCAAAAATTAGAAGAGATGATTAACGTTGCATTTAAAGATAGATCTGATGTCTTACCAAATGAATTATTAGAGGATTTAATTAAGATATATTCAGAAATACCAATATTTAATGGAACTAATATTAAAGAAGAATCTTCCAAGGGTAATACTGGAATGGAGATTGCAAGATGTGCTGACATATTCAAAAAGGATTTAGATTTTCAAATTATGGTTTCATCTAGAAGAAAAGCTTCAAGACTAAAACAAATAGAAATTATTTAAGAAAATAATCTAAAATTAATAGATTAAAAAACAAAATACAATACTTTTTCTATTTCCTGCAAATCTTCATATTATAGATTATATTCACCGTGTTTATTCTATTAGTTGTGAAATTTTTCGCACTATAATCACCTTTAAATACACTATTGAATTTTATGATCTTAGAAAGTTGTGAAAAAAAACAACACAACTTAATTATAAAAGATTAAATGTGAAACATTAATGCAAGAAGTTGATGAGAAATTAGAAATGTTGAGAAGTAAAAAGGCCAAAGCTTTATTAAAACATCAAGAAATGCCAGAAAGTGTAATAGAGATACATTCTTCTGAAGAATTTAATAAATTATTGAAGAATTACCCTGATAAAATTATAATTATAGACTTTTGGGCTGTTTGGTGTGGTCCTTGTATGTTTTTTGCTCCAATTTTCAAGAAGCTTCATGGAGAATTTCAAAAAGATTTCGTATTTGTAAAGGTTAATGTTGATGAAAACAATGCTATTGCGATGAAGTATGGGATAACTGGAATCCCAACGACTTTATTTATTAAAAAAAACGAGGTTATTAATAAAGTTGTTGGAGCAATGAATTATGAAGGTATGAAGCAGGTATTGGCGAAATTACAACAATTAAATAGTTAATTTAATTCCCTTTTTTATTATATTTTTTTTTAATATCCTAAGTTGGTAATTAATGGAAGTAATTGGAAAACATTTAAAAGAATTTGAAATAATAGATAAGATTTTAGATGAAAAGGATATCTTTTCCAGTGAAAGGTTATTTAAGTGTATTTTAGGTCTAAATAAAACCGAATCCCAAGTATTTGGATATATGTTAAATAATAAAGATGTAAGTATTTCTGAATTAGCAAATACTCTAAAATTAGATAGAAGTTCAATTCAAAGAGCTGTTCAGGATTTAACTGTATTAAAACTCATAAGTCGCAAATCAATATCAATGAAGGAGTATACAGAAGCAAAAGATGGTAATGGCGGTAAAAAACAAGGATATTTGTATGTCTATAATGCAAAAAACATTAAATCAATAAAAAATCAATTTAAGAAACTAT
>JBHLPN010000039.1:0-15447 GCA_048939445.1 Promethearchaeota archaeon
GGAAAAATTATGCTTTATTCACCACCAAATATGAGATTATTTCTAAAAAATTTTCTTTTAAAATTTGAAATAATCAATATTAAGCAAATAATAATCGCTTCAATTCTTGGAATAGGACAAAAAGAAAAAAGACAAAAAGTAAATTTTCAAGTTGAAGAATATTTAGATAATATAGACTTTATTGAAGATCTGCTAAAAATCACTTCTTTGGAAGAATTTCAATTATTTTTTAAAAAAACTAAATACAGAATACCAATAAGAGAAGGAATATCATATTTTAAGAATTATAATGAAATTTTTGTTTTAGAAGCTTTTCTAGATAAATTCTATTATGAAAATATGATAAGTCAATTAAAGAATTTAAATACAAAAGAAAAAAAGATCATAACTGATTTTGTAAAATATAAAACAGAAATCTTCAATATAAATACTATCTATAGAGGATTAAAAAACAATATTGAAAAGGATTTATTAAGCCAATTTATTATTGATTATTATTTATTTTTAGACAGAGGCAAAATTGATTATTTATTAAGTATTGAGGATTCCAATGTATTAATTTCATTAATAGAAAATTATGTCAAAAACATTAAAGAAATAAAAAGATTTTATAAAAACATAGTTATTGACTCGGAACATTTAGTCCACTCAATTGAAAAGATATATATCAATTATTTTTTTAAGAAATTTAAAATACAGATTGATGATATTGATTTAATCACAATTTTCAGGATATTAGAACTTATAATTAAAAAAGAAAATGAAATTCGTTTTGAGATCATCCCTAAATCAATTGAAATTATTAATAATAAATATGAAAAATTAAAATTATTAAGTTAGTTGAAATAAATTATGAAAGTATTTGATTGGGTTGAAGAAATCGAGAAAATTTATAAAGATTTAATTGATAAAGCCAAGAATGAAAATCTAACTGAATTAGAAAATCTAAGATCTGAACAAGAAAAAAATATGGAAGAAAAGATTGAAACCAACCACAAAATAGTTGATTCAGCATTAAATTCTCTGATTAAAAAATTAGATGATAAAAATGCTTTCATCGCAGAAAAAATAAAGGAATTTAAAACAAAAATGGAAGAACAATATCACAATTCGAAAGAAGAATTATTTAAATTATTAATAAAAGATATCGGATTTGATTTTTAATGGCTAGACAGAAAATTCATATTTTAGGAGAGGAAGACATTGTTTTATTATTTGGGCTCTTAGGTATAGATGGTACTATAATTGAAAATAGCGAAGCTTTTCTTAAGACATTTGATACTTTGATTAAGGAATCTTCAATAGGAATGATAATTATCTTTATGGAGTTATCAGATGAAATTATAGATCATATTCTAGAATTTAAGATTAGCAATAAAAGTCCATTTGTATATTTAGTTCCTAATATATTTCAATCCGATATTGAAAACCGCGATATTTTTTATAATAAAATTTATGAATCTATTGAACAAATTATAACTTCAGAGATGTAGAATTATATCAGAAACTAGCAAATTAAAAGAAAGATTCGGAAAACTAGGATTATTTCTTATTGAACAAGCTAAAGATGAAATTAAACTATTAGATCAACAAACCCTTTTTCAAATTGCTGAAATAAAGAAAAGATATAGAGAAAGAATAGATGAGAGCTCATCAAAAATTAAAACCAATTTTATTGAAACTTATAATAAACGTTTAAATAACGCCTTATCGTCAACTCTTTTAAAAATAAAAGAAGAGACATTAGATGTTAAAAACGAGTTAATTTCAAACTTAGTTAAAGACTTAAATAATGAACTAGAAAAGAAAATAAAGAATAATTATTCAAATTATATAAATTTTTTATTAGAAATATTTGAATCTATCATACATTTAATTGATAAGCCTCCTGAAATCGTTATAAATTTCAATTCAAGAGATTATGAATACTTTATTAAAAATTTCGATAAAATTCAAAAGATATTTCAAAATAGAGTGATATTAAATCCTTCCAAAGAAGAATTTATAGGAGGATTCAAAATTTTACAAACAAAAATGAATATTTCTTATGATTTTTCAATTACAAGTTTAATAAATAAAAAAAGATCAGCAATTGAAATTGAATTTTCAAAAATCTTTTCAAATATTTATTTTAAAATTAATGAAATAATACAAGACTACGAAAAATTCATTCTGAATCAAAAAAAGGCAATAAAAGAATATTTAAAAAATTATGACTAAAACAAACAAAAAAGGATACGAAGAGTTTACTTCTGGTTATATATCATCTATAAATGGGTCATTAATTGAAATAAAAGGTTTTGAGAAAGAAATACGCATTCATGATTTAATAAGAGAATCTGAACATAATATTCTAGGGGAAGTGATCCAGATCTATTCAAATCATGTAACTGCTCAATGTTTCGAAAATACAAATAATTTAAAACTTGGAGAAAAAGTGGTTAATCTAAGAGAACCATTATCAATGGAATTGGGTCCTGGATTATTAGGTAACGTTTTTGACGGTATTCAACGACCACTAGATACTACTTTTAAGAATACCCATAAAGGTTTTTTAGAGAGAGGTAATGATCTCCCATCATTATCTAGAGTTAAAAATTGGCATTTCAAACCTTTAAAAAAGCTTGGCGATCTGGTAAGAACTGGTGATATTATTGGAACTGTGCAGGAGACTGTTTTAATTGAACATAGAATACTAATACCATTCGGGGTTTCAGGAAAATTAACTTATATAGTTCCCGAAGGAAATTATAAAATCACGGATGAAATTTATTCTGTAAGTATCAAAGATCATGAAAAAACTTTTTCTATGTTACAAAAATGGCCAGTTACTAGAAGTAGACCATATAAAAGGCGAGAAAGTCCAACTGAGCCATTAATAACGGGTATGCGAGTAATAGATTTATTATTCCCCATAGCAAAAGGAGGAACTGTAGCAGTACCAGGGGGTTTCGGGACTGGTAAGACTGTCATTCAACAATCATTAGCTAAATGGTGTAACGCTGATGTTATCATTTTTGTAGGGTGCGGAGAACGAGGAAATGAAATTGCTGACGTTTTAAAACAATTTACAGAAATTATAGATCCAAAAAGTGGAAGACCCTTGTTAGATCGTATAATACTAATTGCTAATACATCAAACATGCCTGTGTCTGCTCGTGAAGCAAGTATTTTCTCTGGAGTCACCATTGGAGAATATTATCGAGATATGGGGTATGATGTTGCAGTATTAGCAGATAGCACCTCAAGATGGGCAGAATCCTTACGAGAAATTTCAGGTTTATTAGAAGAAATGCCAGCTGAAGAGGGTTATCCTGCATATCTACCTTCAAAAATCTCAAGTTTTTATGAAAGAGCAGGAGTTGTAAGCATTTTAGGGGAAAATAATACAGATAAAGAAAGATTTGGGTCTTTAACCATCATTGGTTCAGTATCACCTCCCTCTGGAGATTTTAGCGAACCGGTAACAGCAACAACTAAACGTTTTGTCCAAGCTTTCTGGGCTTTAGATGCCAGCTTAGCTTATTCTAAACATTATCCTGCTATAAATTGGTTAAATTCATATTCAAACTATCCTGATTACATAGTTGACTGGTGGGCTGAGAAAGATATATTTTGGCCAGAGATAAACATCGATTGGTATGAATGTAGAAATCTAATAAATAATATCCTTTCACAAGAGAATGAATTAAAAAACATTATGCAACTAATTGGAGAAGAAAATTTGGCCGACGATCAGCAATTAATTCTTTTTATTACAAAACTGATACGAAATGGTTATTTAATACAAAATGCTTTTGATAACATAGATAATTTCACCGATGTCAAAAAATTAATCGGACAAATTAAGTTAATTCTTTTGTTATATAAAGAAGGGAAAGAATTATTAAAATCAGGTTATTTAATTGAAGATATTAAGAATCTTGATGTTATCGATGATATATTAAGAATTAGTTATTCAATTTCAAATGACGATTTTTTCAAAATAGAGAATTTAAAGAAAAGGTTACTTAATGAAATTGAATCATTAAAATTATCATTTGGGGTTTTAAAAGAGAAATGAGCGTAATTTATGGAAAAATCCAACAGATTATTGGGCCTTTAATATTCTTAAGTAATGAACATGATGCGCAATATGGAGAGATAGTTAAAATTATTACAAATGATGGAATGGAACGAACTGGTCAAGTTGTTAAAATAAATGAAGATACTATAATTGTAGAAGTATTTGAAGATACCAGTGGATTATCTTCAGAAAACTCTAAAATTCTTTTCACTGAAGATTCCTTTAAAGTAAAACTATCAAATGATATGTTTGGTAGAACATTCAATTCAATTGGAAAACCTATTGATATAAATACCAAAAAAGTTTTAGATTCTGAGTTGATAACAGAGGTAGAACGTGATATAAATGGTACACCCATTAACCCCTTTGCCAGAGATTATCCATCTGAAGTAATACAGACAGGTATATCGGTAATCGATGGACTTTTTACATTAATAAGAGGACAAAAACTTCCAATATTTAGCGGACAGGGAATGCCTCATAATGCATTAGCTGCTCAAATTGTTACTCAAGCAAAAGTTCTAACGGAAGAACCTTTTTTAATTATTTTTTGTGGGATAGGAATTATCCAAGATGAGGCAATATATTTCTTAAATAGATTTCAAGAAAGTGGAAACATCCAGAACATTATTTCCTTTATTAATTTTGCAGATGATCCTATAATGGAACGATTAATTATACCTAGAGTTGCACTAACTACAGCAGAGTATTTTGCCTTCGACAAAAACATGCATGTTCTTGTTATTTTAATTGATATGACCAATTATGCAGAAGCTTTAAGAGAACTTAGTTCAGCTAAAGAAGAGATTCCAAGTAGAAAAGGTTATCCTGGGTATCTTTATACTGATTTTGCGTCTATTTACGAGCGAACAGGTAAGATAAAAGGTAAAAAGGGGACTATAACTCAGATACCAATACTTACAATGCCCAACGATGATATTAGTCATCCGATTCCAGATACTACAGGATATATAACCGAAGGACAATTAGTACTTAGTAGAAATTTACATAAAACCGGAATATATCCTCCTTTTGAAGTTTTAGCATCAATTTCTCGTCTTATGAAAGATTCAATAGGCAAAGATACGACAAGAGAAGATCATACAGATATAAGTTCCCAATTATTAGCTTCATATTCTAATTCCCTTGAAATCAGAGATCTTATTTCGATAGTGGGAGAAGATGGGCTAACTTTTAATCAAAAATTAAATTTAAATTTTGGGGTAGCTTTTGAAAATAAATTTTTGAATCAAGATATGAATGAAAATCGAGATTTTTCAAGAACCTTTGATATTGCATGGACTGCTTTATCTGAAATTCCCAAAAATCAGTTGATTAGAATTCACCAAAGATTTATAAATAAATATTATAAAGAACAGGTGTAAAAGTACAATTAGTTTTAGAGAATTTAAGCCTACAAAAACCAATTTAATGAGTTTACAGAAAAGGTTAAGCTTTGCTGTCAAAGGAGTAAGTTTTTTAGAATTAAAACAAGAACAACTAATATTTGAGATTAAAGGCTTATGGAATGACTATAAAAAGCAACGTAAGAAGTTCCTAAATTTATTAATAGAAGTTATGATAAAATTAAATGAAACTTATAAAGAAATGGGAAAAAATAATTTTAAAATTATAAGTAGCTTAAGTAAAATCCAATTTAAACCATCAATTAATATTAAGTATATCAAAAAAATTGGGAACGTTGTACCAGATATAGATTATGAACTTATAAAGGATGAAAATCTTCCTGCTTATTCTTTTGAATATACTAGTCATTATTTAGACGATTTAACAACTATGTTGGTTTCTCTTTTTAAAAAAATGATTAACCTGTCTGAAATTGAAGATATCATGTTAAAACATTCTTTTAGCTATAAGAAAATAACTAGAAGGATTCATGGATTAGAAAATATAATTATTCCATCCCTTACTTCAGATATTAAAAAAATTAAAGATATTTTAGAAGAACTTCAAAGAGAAAATTTTGTAAGATTAAAGAATACAAAAGATTTAATATATAAAAAAAAGTCAGTTAATGTGTGATTTAGATTGACAAACAAAACTGTAATGTGTTTATTCGATATTAATATTCATAATAGTTATAAGGATCTTTTACTTCAAGAATTATCGCAAATAAACTTAATTCATATAAAACCAAAGCAAATAGAAGGTGAAAGCCAAAAAAAAGGAGAAAATGTTGTTGATAAAATCAAGAAATTAAGAGCTAATACCGAAGATTTATTCAAAGCACTCAAAATTTCAGATTATGATTTACAAAATTTAAAAGCTAAAAAAGATGAAAGAATTGAATTCAAAGTGAAAGATGTTGATGAATTAATCAATTTCTTATTAGAAGAAGTAGATTTTTATAGCAATCGTGTAGCAGAATTAGAAAGATACACTGCAAAAGTGAAAATTGAACTAAATAAAATGAAAACGATTGAGGAAAGTTATAAATTTATGGAAAAAGTCAATCTGACTCGAGATAATTTATCCAAATTAGATCAATTATCATTTAGAGTATTCATTACTTTTTCAAAAAATTTAATTAACTTAAAAAATCTTTTTGAATTCTCAAAATTTCCAAATTTCTATGAAACACAAGATATTTCAGATGATAGAATCATTTTTTATACTATTTATCCAGTAGATAAGGAAGATGAATTAAAAGAAAAAGTCCGTATAATCCACGCAGAAGAAGTCCCAATTTTGAAAAAGTATTTACTTTCTGATGGGATTAACTTTAATAGGATTTCTAGTGAATTAAAACTGATAGACAATACAATGGATAAGTACCAGAAAGAATTAGAGCGACTCAGAGATGATAATATATTATTATTTGCCGCTATACATGAAGCGGTTACAAATATTGAAGAGTATAACTGGGCTGAACGACAATTCGAAGAGATAACTTCTAGTCGATCACAACTTAAATTTTTTATTCCAGCATATAAAAAGGATACTATACAACAAAGATTGATAGAGGTTTTTAAAGATCAGATAACCATTCACTCAATTGAAATTTCAAAAAAACCACTTACTATTTCAGAAGAAGAAAAGCAGGAATTAGATTTACATAAATCTACTGCTAAAAAACCATATAAAAGTGCAGAAATTAAATCAGATGAAGAAGAAATAAGTGAAGAATTAAGAGAAGAAACTCCAAGGATTATGAAAAATAATTTTTTTGTAAGACCTTTTGAAACCTTAACTAGAATGTATGGTACTCCTTCATATTCTGAAATTGATCCTACACCTTTTCTGGCAATCACATTTCCTATCTTATTTGGGTTGATGTTTGGAGATATAGGACACGGGTTAGTTTTGATAATTGCGGGAGTTGTTGGAGCTCTTCTGTTCAGAAATAAAAAGGGATCAGATTTTTTAAATTTTTGTTGGATCATTTTTTACTGTGGTTGGGGTGCGATTTTATGTGGATTCCTATATGGTGAATTTTTTGGAATGCATGATATTGAAATAGGTGGTCAGATCTTAGTCCATTTAACCCCAATTAAATTGTCAAGTGTAATACCAGAACCACATATATTACTCATTATATCCGGTATAGGGGCAGTTATTTTTATACTTGGCGGAATTGAAAGATTGATTTCTCGTACCAGAAAAAGGAGATGGATAATCGATCTGGGATTAACCTTAATTTTACTACCTTTAATTCTTATTGTATTAACGCCTGTCTTGGATATAACCCTACACAATCCTATCTCAAATATTCTTACAGTTTTTTTATTTGCAGTATTAGTCGGAGTTATTCATATCAATTTAGGTTGGTTTATACAATTTCTGAATTATTGGAGACAATCAAGAAAATATTTATCATTTTCAGATTCTCTAGTCAAAATATTACTATTGACAGGGGGTACCATTTTGCTTTTTGTATACGGATTTGATATAAATGCATGGTTAGCACCACCATATCCAATCTTATTACCCTTAATTCCAGGTATATTATTAATTATCTTAAAACCTCTTGGTAAAATCTTTCATATTTCTTACTTAAAAAAGGAATCCTATAAAGAATTAGTTGGTGAAGGATCAATGGAAACTTTTGAAACTCTATTGTCTATAATAAGTAATGTTGCCTCATATATTCGACTATTAGCATTAGCTCTTGCACATATCGCTTTAATGATTGCCATACAAGCAATGGCAGGATTAGTTCAAGGGGAAGGAATTTTTGTGGAAATAATCAGATTAATAGGTTTGATATTTGGAAATGTCGTTGTTATTCTAATAGAAGGTTTATTAGTTTTCTTAAACGCTTTAAGGCTTAATTTTTATGAATTCTTTTTCAAATTTTATCATGGTTCCGGAACTCAATTTTATCCATTCTATTTAGATGATAATTTTTCAATAATTGAATTTAAATTAAAAACTGATAAAGATATTATTTTTGAAGAGATTGAAAAGGAAATTGAATCGAAAAAAACTCAAGAGGATATCATTAAAGCTACAAAATACATTTCTAAAAAATATTTATAAATCATTTTTTTAATGGATTAATTTATTATGGAGAACCATGAAAAAAAACCCTCGAAGAAAAGTATTATTCGAAATACTTTCAGCTTAACACTCCTACTAGTTGGAATATTTATTCTTTATTATATTTTAATTGAATTTCAAACAAATCTCATAATTGTCATATTAATTGCAATTTTTATTCTTTTGACATTTGTAGGTCTTATTTTTAGAAGTAGAAAAAAAAAAAGAATTTATGATCAATTATTTCCAGAAAAAAAAAGACAAACTCAACCCATTAAGAGAAGAGAAGAGTTTAGGATAGATAAAGAGCCTGATTTAAAGAAAATTTCTGATATTAATCTTAATTTTAAATATCGTAGACCTCTTATTAAAAAATGTGAAAATTGTGGAATGATAATCGCAAGTTATGTAAAAAAATGCCCAATATGTGGTGAATCAATCAAATAATCTAAAAGCATAAAAAAATTGTAAAAATTAATATTTTGGTTCATGCGCTATGGAAATCGAGAGAGATTCTAAATACGGTATAATTAAATCAATTAAAGGTTCTTTAGTTGAAGTAAAAGGTTTAGAAAATGAAATTAGACTTCATGACCTAATTAAAATTACCAAGTATAATATACTGAGTGAAGTTATTCAAATATATCCTGATTATATTGTCGCTCAATGCTATGACGATACTAATAGATTAAAGTTATACGATAAAGTTATAAATCTTCATAGGCCATTATCTATGGAACTGGGTCCTGGACTGTTAGCAAATGTTTTTGATGGGATTCAGCGCCCTTTAGAAACAATATTTCAACACTTTAAAAATGGGGAATTAAAAAGAGGAATTGAATTCTCGCCATTATCGAAAACAAAAAAATGGCATTTTATTCCAATAAGAAAATTAGGGGAAGATTTAAGCGGTGGGGATGTAATTGGAACTGTTCAAGAAACTAAAAACATTAATCATAAAATAATGATACCCCCAGAAGATTCTGGAAAATTATCTTTTATCGTAGAAGAAGGAGATTATACCCTAATTGATGAAATATATCGTTTAAAAGGGGATATAAACGAAAAATCCTTTACTTTAATGCAGAAATGGCCAATCAATAAGAGAAGACCATTCAAAAAGAAAATTAAGCCTTTTGAACCATTAATAACAGGAACGCGTATAATAGATTTGCTCTTTCCTATTGCTAAAGGTGGTACATTTGGAGTACCTGGAGGGTTTGGAACAGGTAAAACAGTTATACTACAAACTATAGCTAAATATTGTAATGCAGATATAATTATATTCATAGGATGTGGTGAACCTGGTAATGAAATTGCAAGTCTTTTAAAGCAATTTACAGAAATTCAAGACATCACAAGTAATATACCATTAAGTGAGCATATAATTGTGATTGCAAATACATCAAATATGCCTGTTTCTGCTCGAGAAGCTAGTTTATTTTCTGGTGTCACTATTGCAGAATATTATCGAGATATGGGATATAATGTCGCAGTGATCGCTGATAGCATTTCAAGATGGGCAGAATCTCTTAGAGAAATTTCAGGATTATTAGAAGAAATGCCTGCAGAAGAAGGATATCCTGCATATTTATCAACAAAACTCTCAAGTTTTTATGAACGAGCTGGTGTTTTTGAAACTTTAGGTCAAGATAATTTGGGAAAAAGAAATATAGGCTCTTTAACAATTATTGGATCAATATCACCTCCAGCAGGTGATTTCAGTGAGCCAGTTACAACAGCTACTAAACGCATAGTTCAAGGTTTATTAGCATTAGATGGTAATTTATCATATCTAAAACATTATCCCGCTATTGATTGGTTAAAATCATATTCCAATTATCCTGAGTATATCTCAGACTGGTGGATTGAAAATGATATTAACTGGTCAGAAATTGATATCAAATGGTTGGAATGTCGAAAACAGGTAGACGAGATATTATCTAAAGAAAATGATTTAAAATTTATAATTCAATTAATTGGAAAAAAAAATTTAGGGGATGATCAAAAACTTGATCTTTTTATAGCTCAATTAATTCGGAATTGTTTTTTAATCCAGAATGCATTTGAAGAAATAGATAATTTTACTGATCATAGAAAGTTATTGGGATTAATTAAGATCATTCTTCTATTATACAAAGAGGGAAAAGTTCGATTAAAACAAGCTTTTAAATTTAACGATAGTAAAGAAGATGAAGTTTTAAATAATATTATGAGAATCACACGTACTACCCCAAATGAAGATTTTGACCAAATTGAAAGGTTTAAAGATAGGATACTTAGTGAAACTCTAAACACAATTTTTTTAGATTAAACCAAATTAATATAATAATTGTATGGTGTGGTTCAATCTCTTCCTTATAAATTTGCTATTTAAGGCTTAAACCACTCAAAAAAATAATAACTACAAGTAAGAGGATTAGCAATTACAAATTTTTTCCGAACAGATGTTGCTAAGCGACCCGCTCTCACCATGTCAATAGCAGTAATTTCAGCATCATGTGGTAAAACATGAACCATAAATAAAGAATGTTCTAGACCAGGACCATGACGATAAACGACAAAATCTGCCCCAAATTTTAGACCAGGTCTTGGAACATATCCTCGTTCCCTTAAATCTTTGTAAATAATGAACTTTTCTTCAAATTTATGATGGCTCTTCTTTGCTATCTCATGAAAATTCCTAGGGTTTAAAAATTTATTTTCTTTTGGATCGAAAATAGTTATTTTATCTTTTTTAAGCAAGTAATAAGCTTCAATTAATGATAATTCACTTGGTTTTGCAAAATACTCTAATCTTGGTTTATGTATACCTAATGGGGAACCAAAAAAGCGTTGGCCATCAACACCTTTTACATACAAATAAGACGCAAAAAGTGGATTAAAAACAATGACTCGGTTATTTATGAATTTAGTTGGAATTTTATCTGGTATTTCAATATCATCAAGAGAGACTTGTTCATCCTTTACTTGATTCATCATAAAAGAGTTATTAAAAATGCCTTAATAAATCTTTCAATTTTACAATTAGTAGATGAAATTATATAAATTTCAACATTATTAATTTTAGTAATATAACTAAAAAATACAAGTGTTAGAAAAATGGTTATTAGACAGGCTGCTGTGGCTGGTAGCTTTTATCCTCGCTATAAACCTGATTTACTTAATATATTAAAAAAATCTTTTTTGGATATTGAGTTCGGCCCTGGAGAACAGTTAAATTCATTAAACCGAGAAGAACGATCCATTATTGGAGGAGTATCTCCTCATGCTGGTTACGTTTATTCAGGTTGTTGTGCAGCATTTACATATTTGAATTTATTTCGGGAAAGAATACCAGACACGGTTATAGTATTGGGTACTGATCATATTGGTTATGGAAAGGTTGGGTTAATGGATGAAGGAGAATGGGAAACACCACTTGGAAATATAAGTATTGATAACGATTTAGCGGGAAAAATCTTAGAAAATAGTGAAATTATAAAAAATGATGAGTCTGCCTTTATGGGTTTTCCTTTTGGAAGAGAACATAATATTGAAGTGCAATTACCATTTATTAAATACTGCGCTAAAGAAAAAAGTGTAAAATTTATACCAATAAAAATTTCTATTAAAGATCTTAATATAATGAGTAAGTTATCGAGCGACATTTCGAAAGCAATTGAATCATATAATAAGGATGTGGTTATAATTGCCTCTTCGGATATGACACATAAAGAAGTATACAATCAAAAGCAATTAGAAAAATTCAAAGAGCGAGACCGAGAAGTAATTGATGCTTTTGTTGATTTTGATCCAAAAAGAACATTTGAAGCAGCTTCAAAAACAACAGTATGTGGATCTCAAACAATAACTTCTTTAATGATGATATGTAAAAATTTAAATGCAAATAAAGGGAAATTATTAAAATATTATACTAGCTCTGAAAAAACTGGAAGTATAAGTGGTTATTGTGTAGGATATTTTTCAGGAGTCTTAATGAAATAAATCATGAATATAAAATAAAGGTAAAATAAGGGTTTGAAGTAAAATGCCAGAAAATAATGAGAAAGTTGAAGATTTCATTAGTTTATGGAGAAAAAAGATGGAAAGTGAAAACGATAAACCCAGTGTCATCGGAGAAACCTTAGAAAAAATAAAAGAAGTAGAGAAGGAGAATGAAAAATTAAGAGAAAAAATTAAGGATAATATTGAATTGATAAGCAAAACAGAAAAAATGGTTAAAGCCACTATTGAAGAAAACGAACGGTTAAAAGAACAGTTGAAACAAGGGGAAATAAGTGGAGGAATAAATGTGAGTGATATTCAAAAAAATAATGTTGATCTTAATAATAAAATAATAAGCTTAGAGAAAGAATTAATAGAAAAAGAAGTAGAACTAAGATCAAAAAGTAATGAAATAACTGAATTAAAGACTAAATTAGAAGCAACTTCGAAATCTTTAAGTAAACCAAATGCTGAAAAAGATTCTGAGGTGGCTAGCGCTCTTATTGGCGATTTAAAATCCGATTTAACTAAAAAGAAGATTCACATTGTTGAGCTAGAGGAAAAAATTAATGAATTAACTGAGGAAAATGAAGCTTTAAACCAACAGTTGATTGAAAAGTTGAAAAAACTACCAATAGATTATACTGTTCCTGTAGAGCAACCAAAACCATCAGTCATTAAACCCCAAGCGACAAAACCATCATCGCAAACACTTGAAATTTTATGTCAAGATCTTCAAAATGATTTAAATAAATATAAAAGAATAGTTGAAAAATTAAACGAAGAAAAATCTGAACTTGAACATACACTTGAAATTGGAGGATTCAATATAGAGCCTAAGGAAATTAAGGAACTTAAAAAGGAAAATGAGGAATTAAAAGATGAACTTTCACAATTACAAGAGTCTCTGAAAAATAAACAAAAAGAAGCTGAAATAGCTCCTCAAATGAGTGAAGTTGAAGAGAAAATAAAAAATCTTCAAGTAGAATTACAAGAGAAAGATCAATTGATTACCGAATTGAAAACTTCTCAACAAATTCGTCCTGTAGTTCATAAAGGGCCAATGTCAGATTTGATAGAAGATTTGCAGAGTAGAATAAACAAGTTAAAATCAACAATAGAAGAAAAGAATAAAATAATCGAAGAATTAAAATCATCATAAATGAGTATTCAAAATCAAGATCTTAACATTATTTATTTTGCTGGACATTTTGCGATTGATAATATCATAAGATTTAAACGAAAGAACAAGCCCAGTTTGGGAGGAAGCGTCTCATATTGCTCTTTAGCTTTAAGAACTTACACTTCAGATGTTAAAATAAATTTAATTTCACATATAGGTAAGTCAAATTTTGATGAGTCCTTACTGGATATAATTAAAAATAGAAATATTAATTTGAAAGGAGTTAAATATTCTGAAGTAAATAATACTAATTTTGTTTTAGATTATTTTGATCATGCCAGAACTTTAATACTTAAATCAAGAAGCCCAAATCTTAAATTTGAAGATATACCAAAGGAATATTTAGATAATCAACCTGCAATAATAGTTCTAGTTCCATTATGCAATGAAATCTCATATGAATATGTGGAACAAATATTGAAAGCTTTTCCTGATGTGTATATAGGAATTGATTTACAAGGATTTCTTAGAAAAATTGATGAACATGGCAAGGTTACATACATTTATGAAAATGAAATCATCGCAAATATGAAAAAAATCATTGAATTAATTGGAGATAGATTAATATTGAAAGGGTCAGAAGAGGAGATGAAACTCCTTGCTGGAGATTGTGATGATTTTGATGAAGTTATGATTCACTGCAATAAATATGATAATAAAGGTATTTATATTATGACTTTAGGAGAAAAAGGTTCCATGCTCACTAAAAACGGAGAAAAAATCATAAAGATCCCTGCTTTTAAACCTAAAAAAGTTGTTGATGAGACTGGTGCAGGGGATATATATTTTTCAATTTTTCTTTATGAATTTATTCAATCAGACAAATCATGGGAATCAGCAAGAAACGCAGCATATTTAGCATCTGCAGCGGCTTCTTTTTTAATAGAAAAAAAAGGTCCAGCGGGATTTGAAACAAAGAAAAAAGTCTTAAAAAGAGTTAAGAAAAAGAATTATGTAAATTAACTAAATTATAAATCAATTATGCATATAAATGTTCATATTGCAATTGGAGTCATCATAACTTCATTCCTGCATTATTTTTTCAATTTCACAGTATTAGAATTTGTACTTATTGTCATTTTTTCATTTATTTGTGATTTTGATATATTTCTTTCTAAATATGCTAAAGATAATAATCATAGATTATTAATTACTCATTCTATATTTCCAAGTATAGTAGTCATTATTATTGGATATATTTTAAACTGGTCAGCATTAATTATCAGTGGTTTTAGTTACTCCTTTCACATATTTATTGATACTCTTGATTGGGGAACAAATATTTTTTACTTTCAAAAAAAGCAAATAGGATTTAAACTACTAATTTCAAAAGAAGAATTTGAAAATTTACCTAAATATCTAGCTAAATATAAAGTACCAGCATCCTTTTTTGACGAAAAATATTATAATAATAAAATATGCTTAGGTGTAGAAATTATTCTTTTTATTTTAATGATAATTTTCATTGTATTATTTGCACTACAGTATATAATATTGGTTCTCTTGTATTTTCTTGGTCTATACTTTCATTTACAACGTCATTTTACTCTAAAAAAGATTGAAAAGAATAACAAATAGCTTAACTTTTAATTAATAGATAAAAGGTTTTTGAAAGACATTAAATTATTTTCTCTAAAATAAATTAAAAAATCATTTTTTTGATAAATCAGATAAAGAGAAAATGTTCTCAATTTTTAGAGATACCAAATAA
>JBHLPN010000253.1:0-4799 GCA_048939445.1 Promethearchaeota archaeon
CCTTTCAATTACTGCATTATATGCCACTGAAGTTGGTTCTACTAAACTTCCTATTTTGAAAACATCATCATACTTACCTTCTAACTTCTTTAAACTCCAACATAATTTGGCAGGCACAGAAATATATTCAGCATAAGCGCCATCAATAGAGAACCCAATTTCTTGTAATCTTTCACAATGGTTAGGATAACCATCACAACAAGGTTTACATTCGCCACACCAGACCATTTCTTCAACAGTTACAGGTTCTCCTATTTCATATAATTTACCACTTCTTTTATTTAATGCATAATCACCAACTTTGATAATTTCACCAGAAAATTCATGTCCTAAAGTAACAGGAAAAGCAGTCAATCCTGGATAAAATATATAACCATCATCATAAGATTGATTCATGTGCACATCCGAACCGCAGATACCGCAACGCTTAACTTTAATAAGAACTTCATTAGATTTAATTTTAGGTATTTCTTTATCCACTATCTTTACTTTGGGATTACGCCACACTTGCGAGCCTAAATAAGTTAATTTTCCTTCTAAATCTTTTGATCCTAATTTAAAACTTGGTTTTGGATCCCATTTAGCACTAATTTCTATTGCTTTCATTATTTTCATTTACCCATAATTGTTTAAATTTATAAAAGATTTTTTAAAAGATAAAAGGATATGCGACCCATTTTTACATATATGTCAATTCACTTAGCATAATTTAGTGAATTTATTAATTATCAAAAAGGATTTTAGAAAAACTTTGTAAAAATTAATGATTCCAATGAAATAAAAAGAAAAAAGAAAATTTTGAATTATTTTTTTACTTTTTTAAGAAAGAATGATAATACTAAGCTAATAGTAATTAAAATAGCTTCTAAGAGTAATGCTGGCAAATAATTCCCACTTGGTAAAGTAAAATCTGCTAAACCAAGGATAAAGACAATCCCTCCAATCTGTCCAACCATCATCAAGATTCCATTCGAACTTGCTTCTGGAACTGGTTTTGTGATATCTACTGCGTATTCTAAAGCAACAGGAGCAGCTCCAAGTAATCCAAAACCAAATAAAAGAGCAGTGACCATAATTGATATTTCATCAATTACAAAAGTAAATACGAATAAGGAAATAGCAGCAATAGCTAAACATATTATTATCAAAACTACTTTTTTCTGAAATTTATCAGATAAAGCTGATATAATAATAGCACCAAGAATCCCACCAAGAAGCATTATTCCTCCAACAATCCCTGCAAATGTCTCATCATATACTACTGGGTTTTTTGGAGTTATAATTACTTGAATATATGTTGTAATCATATTAAAAATTCCTAACCCTAAAAAGTATAGAAAAACTAAAATTAGGAAATATTTATTTGTAAATAATTTTTTCAATCCTTCAGACATAAGGACCTTTTCTCTAAAGGGTTCTGATGAAGGGGGTGTAGGAGGTCTATTTTTTGCAAAAACTATAAAAAGAATTCCAATTGCTAGACTTAAGATCCCATAGATTAGTAACATAGGACCAAGGTCAGTACCGTTAATAAGAAAAGGTGTTAAAAGCATCCCAAGTAGAATTCCAATGAACATTGAAAGTGTACCAAGCCCTGTTGCAGTTGTTCGTTCAGATTTAGCAAACCAGTTACCAGATAATTTTGTTATACTATTCATAATAAACGGCTGTCCTATAGCTATACCTACAGTAAATATCAACATCAGTAAATAATCTGGACCAGCAAAAAAACGTAGGAAACCAAATATAGCAATTAAAACTGCTCCTATTCCACATCCTATTTTAAAATCATATTTATCAATTAACCATGAAGCTAGAAAAGTATCTGGTATATAAATTATCATAAAAATAGCAGACAAAAGAAATATAGATAATTCATCAACCCCACCAAAGTATGTCTGTGCTGGTGAAGTGACAGCTGCAAAAGTTATCCAAAGTATTTGGACTGTCATATTTACCAACATAAATAATAATAGCACTATCCATCGATATCCATAGACTTGTATTTTTTCTTCACTCATTATACTACCACTTTTAAAAAAATTTTAATTAATTAATTCAATTTAGACTTTGTTAAATATAAATCTATAATTCTTCCATAGAAAGTTTAAAGATATGAAATTTTTAAAAGTTTGATGTGATATATTTTGACGAAATCTTTTTCTGTTGGTTTAATTGGAGCTGGTAGAATTGGTAAAATTCATATTGTAAATCTATTGCATAAAATACCAAATGTAAGGTTAAAGAGCGTAGTTGACATAAAAATAACTGATAATTTAAAAACATGGGTAACAGAAAGGGGAGTCTCCAAACTCACTAACGAATCAAATGAAATATTTAATGATCCTGAAATAGAAACTGTTTTAATATGTTCTCCGACAGAGACTCATGCAAAATTTATCCAAAAAGCTGCTAACGTAAACAAACATGTTTTTTGTGAGAAACCAATTGATACAGATATAAAACGGATAAAAGAAACACTATCAATTGTTAAAAAGACAGGAATAAAACTTATGGTAGGATTTAACCGACGTTTTGATCGTAATTTTATGAGATGTCATGAATCAGTTGTTTCTGGTCAAATAGGAGAACCTCAAATTATTAAAATTACTTCTAGAGATCCAGCTCCCCCTCCAATAGAGTATATAAAAAGCTCAGGAGGTATCTTTCTTGATATGACTATTCATGATTGGGATATGGCAAGATTTCAAGCTGGAAGTGAGGTGAAAGAGGTCTATGCAACTGGAGCGGTACTTATTGATCCTGAAATTGGGAAAGCAGGAGATATAGATACTGCAGTAGCCATTTTAAAATTTAAAAATGGAGCGATGGGAATAATTGATAATACTCGTCAAGCAGTTTATGGGTATGATCAACGTGTTGAAGTATTTGGTTCTAAAGGGTGTGTAGTGGCTGATAATGAGGCAACTAATACTGTCCGTATCTATACTGCTGAATGCACCAATGTTGATAAAATTCCATATTTTTTCATGGAAAGATATATGGAATCATATTCAACTGAATTGAATTATTTCTTTGAATGCTTAAGAAATAATAAAGAACCTAAGCCAAATGGAGAAGATGGATTACAAAATGTTCTAGTGTCATTAGCTGCTCAGAAATCATATGAGGAAAACCGTCCTGTAAAGATTTCTGAATTAGAAAAATATTAATATTTTAAACATTTAGATTTATCAATAATTCATGGAAAAATTAGTAGGTTGACAGTTTATTTCATACGATTTATCTGCTTTTAAAGTACTCTTAAGGAAGCTTTTCCCTCCAAAGGAATGTATTTTTACAGTTGATACTAATGGAGATGGAAAAACAGATTCACTTCAAATAAAAGTGTTAAATTTAATTATACCTTTTGTTATTCCTGAAGAAATTGAAATTGGGGATTTTAATTCAAAAAATTTTGATCCAGATACTCTTGATTTATCAGAATATGGGAGGTTCCTCTTGGATGATAAACCATTAAATTTTTCAAAGGATAGTTTTGCCTTAGATAATATTTCAAATCGGTTATTAATTTATCATAAAGGAGAGTCATTTAATATAAATGAAATTTTGGAGGGTAAACTTAGTGGAAGAACTATTGCCTTAGGGGATAGCGTAAGTCTTTTGATAAAACTAGATGAAAATTCCTTAGAGATCTTTACTGAAGGTGAACATATTTTCAGAATCGAAAGTGAATTAATATCAAATTTAGAGATTGTTTTTGAGTTAGATGAAAGTAATATGAATATAAAATTTGATCCTGATAGCGCGTAATTTGGAATATTATTAAATTACTTAATATCTTATCTCTCATTTCTTAAATCTTATCCTTATTTTTAACAAATAAATGGGGTTTTTATTATTATTTTTAGATATTCTTAAGAAGGTGATATAATGGCAATTACAGAAGTTAAGAAAAATACAAATCTAGATAAAACTAAGATTGGATTTATATGTCCAGTTTGTAAAACCAGAAAATTTTTGGATGTTCCTAAATCTGTCATTGCTGAAGCAAAACAATTAACTACTATGTCAATAGCTAGAGGTCTAGTATGCGATCACCAATTTCAAGCATTTGTGGACAAAAATTTTCAGGTAAGAGGATATCAAAGAGTGGATTTTGAAATTGAAAACCTTGCAAATTTGGTAAATAATTCGAATCTTAAAGCCTCTAGACAAGATGATAATGATTTATTTGAGAATTTAGTATTAGAAGGAAATTACCTTGAATATAAACCAAAAGAAATCCAAAATCACACAGAAACCACGCTAAAAAATCAAAAGGTTGATTCTCATAAAAAAGATATGTCTCTCGAAGATATATATAATGAATTTTGGGAATTTATTGATGAGAATAATGAGAAATTTAGTGGTTTCATAAATAAAGACTTAAGAAGAAGTCAAAATCCATTACTTTATTAAGCCCAATGAAAGTAATGAAAAAGGAAATTAGCCTTTTTATTTATTTAGCGCATTGACGATTCGATTCATACACTCTTTCAAAATCGATTGTGGACATGCAACATTTATTCGCTCAAATCCTTCTCCACCTGGTCCGAATATTTTTCCATCATCTAATGCAACTTTTGCTTTTTTAAGCATAAAGTGATTAAGTTTTTCATCATTCATACCCAATTTATTACAATCTAACCAAGCAAGATACGTTCCTTCAGGATCGATAAAATCAACATTCGGGAGTTTCTCATCAACAAATTCTTTTAAGAACTCAAAATTAGCTTCAATATATTTCAAGACTTGATCTAACCATTCTTCTCCTTCATTATATGCTGCAATTAATG
>JBHLPN010000254.1:0-4764 GCA_048939445.1 Promethearchaeota archaeon
CAAATTAAAAAAAATTTTGAGAATCAACATCTCCCAGCTATTCAAAATTATCTCCAAATTCCTTCAATTTCAGCAACCGGAGAAGGAATACAAGAAACAGCTGAATTTACAGCTAAAGCTATTGCTGAAATAAGAGCTGAAAATATTGAGGTTGTTCCTACAGAAGGTTGGCCAGTAGTATATGGAGAACTAATAACTGATCCTGAAAAACCCACTGTGCTTTTTTATAGCATGTATGATGTTCAACCAGTTGAGCCAGAAAAATGGATGGTACCTCCATTTGAGGGAGCTATTGTGGAAAATTTTGAAGAAATGGGAAGAGCATTAGTAGCACGTGGAGTAATTAACACAAAAGGACCTACAATGGCATTTTTTCAAACGATAAAAACAGTAGTAGATGCGAAAAAAGAACTCCCTGTTAACATTATTTTTGCTGTTGAAGGGGAAGAGGAACTGGGTTCAATACATATACCTGATTTTGTTAATAGATACTCAAAGAGCCTCGATAAGGCTGATGTTGTCTACTTCCCTTCTTTCAACGAAACTGTCAATGGACGTATCGAAATTTCTTTAGGATGCAGAGGTATTATTTATTTCAAGATATGGATGCAAGGTGGAGATTGGGGTGGACCTTGTTCGAGAAATATTCATTCTTCACTTTCAAGTTTTGTGGATTCACCTACTTGGAGATTAATAAATCTAATCTCCAAAATGCGTGCCCCTAATGGAGAAATCCTTATTCCGGAAGTTTATAATAAAGTAATACCGCCGACTGAGGAAGATGAAATATTAATTCAAGATTTAGTAAAAAAACTTGACTTCCAAGAAATTAAGGAAATGTTAGATGTAAGAAAATTTTATATAGATGAAAATGGCATAGAACTAAGCAAAGAACAATTTATAAGGAAACTTTTTACACCATGTCTTACCCTTGATGGGATCATATCAGGTTATACAGAAGAAGCAGGTTCGAAAACAGTGCTTCCAAACAGTGCTTTTGCTAATATGGATATACGACTTGTTCCCAATATGGAAGTAGATGATATTAGAATGAAAATTGCAGATTTTATTAAGAAAAGTGCTCCAAATGCAAAATTTGAGTTAGAAACAGGTTATAAATGGGCAAAAACATCCCCTTCACATCCTTATGTTAAAGCACATATATCACTTTTAGAATCAACAGGTAAAGACATTTTAGTATGGCCAATGACAACTGGCTCAGCACCGTTTTACATTTTTCAGGAAAAATTTAATTTACCCATTCTCGTTGGTGGATTAGGACATGGGGCTCGTGCTCATTCCCCAAACGAATTTGCTTTTCTCAAAAGTAAAACAGGTGCTGGTGGAATAATGGATTTTGAAATATCAGTAGCTAAATTGCTCTCAAAAATAGGGGAAATTGGGAAAGTGAAATGAGTCAATAATAAAGTAAATAAAGATAAGTAAAACTTTATTTTAAGTCATTGTCTATGATATGAGAAATTAATAATCTTTTTCCTTCTGATTAATATGAATCCAAGAAGAATGAAAATAATATCAAAAAGCAAATCTTTAACTTGAAGAAATATAGCTGTATACAGAACCAAAAGGTCTAAAATTACTGTTATGATGCTATAGGCAGCAGAAATCACTCCATAAGAAAATAATAGAATACCAATAATATAATTGAATTCAATTTTTTTCTTCAATAACTACACTCTCAATGTTATTCAGAAAGTAAAATGTTCATTTTATTTCAAGAGTTTGATTATTAATATGAAATTTAAATATTTAAATAAAATTCATAAAAAATCACTATTTCAGTGTATATAGGGTTTAGTTCTGTTGATTACATTTAATTTTTTTTATGATTTAATGTAAAAGTATAGCCCTCTTCTTTCAATATTTGTAAAATTCCCTCTTTTCTAAATTTAGCCATCAATGGTTTAATTTCATTGAGGGGAATTCCATAGCTCTCCCCCATGATTTCGATCATGAATTTAGGGAACTTTTTATATGTAATTTGAAGAAACCGAAGCATTTCTAAAAATGTTTTAGAATAATCCATTCGATCGCTTACACCTAATAAATTCTTATGTTATCAATGAAGATACCTACTTTTAAAAATATATAAAGAAAAAATGGAGTGTTGGAATATACGCATTATGTCAAATTAATATGTTAAAATTAAGGATTGTTCTCCGAAAGTAAAAATCTGTTTTTTATCTAATATTTTTCTGAAACCTACTATAATAATTAAAATAACCTCTTTTCAACTTAAATGGTTTTTCAGGTCTGTTAAAATAGCATTCTGGACAAAAAATAGAAATCATGAAATCATTCCATAATTCTTTAGCCCTCTCTAGTTTAAAAGAAGGATTATCCCTTAAAAACTCTGAAAAGGAAATTAACTTTCCACAATCAGCACATTTTTTATAATGTGAATTTTCTCTAATCATTTTAATAATCAAAATGCATATCTATAAGTAAAAACCATTTGAATTTCATAATTAAAAAGCAGTAGAGTCATAAAATTTATCAATGATTGATCCAATTAACCTTTCAAAAATAATGGAAAACCAAGTAAGACGAGATAATGCTAAAAAATATTATAGGTTTCGAAAAACTAAGTTTTATGGAGGATGTGCTACTGCTGACTGCTTAGGGTGTAATCTAAGATGTGTGTATTGTTGGGCACAGAAAAAGGTTTGGAAACCAGATAAATATGGTCAATTTTATACCCCCAAACAAATTTCTCAACGATTAATTTCCATGAACCTTCCATTAGTAAGAATAAGTGGGGGTGAACCTACAATTTTCAGAAATCATTTGCTTGAATTGTTAGCATTAATTCCACAACAAATTACATTCATTCTTGAAACTAATGGAATTTTGCTCAATAAAGAATACGTTAATGAATTAAGTAAATTCGAAAACATATATGTGAGAGTTTCCTTGAAAGGTGTAGATGAGTATACATTTACACAAATTACAGGTGCGAATGGTAAATATTTTCAAGATCAATTAACAGCTTTAGAACTTCTCAAAATGTACAGTATTAGTCATAGAGCTGCAATTCTCTATGACTTATTCACTGATGACCAAATTCAGAACCTCCAAATTCCTAATATTGAATATGAAACTCTCATAAAATATCCATTTGTTATGAAAAATTTGACAAAAAAAGGAATTGAGATTAAAAGATTTTTATAACAATTTAAACATAAAAATATAAAATTCGAATGTACTGAATTTATTCTTGAAATACCATTCTAAGGGAAAGGTTTTTTCATAATTTTGTGGATTTCCTTTGATTTTTTTTCAATTGCTTCGGTACTTTCTGTTTGATGTTTCCTTATAAATCGTTTCAATAACGCATTCTTTAACTCAATTATATTAACTATTTTCTTAAGGTCTTCTACGATATATATATTAAAAGGAGGATTTTTACTTTTACCTATATTCGGGATAAGAATCATTTGGTTTCTTATCAGTTTTATTAATAGCTTGTAGAAATTCCCATTAGGGAAATTTGCTATATACCACTCTTTTAAATTTTCTACTGTTATTGGACCATATAACAAATATTTTAAGGTCATTAGGACATCTTTATTCTCTATTAAAGATGTAATATTTTCTTCAGTAATTTTTTCTTGAACTAATTCTAAAATTGCATTGTAAAATTCTTGTACCCATGATTTAACATGTATTAAATTCTCATCGATCCTTTTTTTATTCCCTTGACTTTGATAATATTCTGGATAATTTCTATAAAAAGCAGTAAAAATTCTATCTTTTGATTTCATCCATTCTGAAAATTCGATGCACAGAGTTAAAATAGCTTTTTCTATCTCCATTGAAATCCGTTCATCAAAAATAGCTGATATCATTAAACTATCTTTAAGCCCTCTTGCCCAAGTTGAGTTGATTTCAAAATAATAATTTAGTGAATAAAATGTGTCAAATGAGAAAGTGAAAAATCCTTCAGTTAGAATTTGATCCATAATATGAGTTATTCTCTCAACTAAATATTTCTCCAAAAAATCAATTGGATAATAGTAAAAGACTATAGGACCAATTTTTCTATCAAAATATGATAATGTAATAAAAAATTCCATTTTATAAAACGCCAATATAACTATTCAATGTTCATTTAAAACTTTTTTTCATAAGTATTTGATATAACCAAAGGGATCATTTCTTTACAAATTTGTATTAATATAATTCATTATTTGGAAATGAGAAATACTAGATGAAGAGATAAAGCAGTTTTAATAGATTATAGGAATAAGATCAAAATACTTAAAGAACAGCTATGATTAATATAGGTTGATCCCTGGCAATAAGAAAAGTCTTCCCTTATATTCTTTCCAGTCTAAAATCCCCCTAATAAGAGAAAGAAGGGTTTTCCTACTGGGAGGGATCCTTAACCTAGTATCGTTATGATAGTAATTCCAGTATTTAAAATTATTGATAATTGATTTTTGTTGTTAAAAAAAGAAAACAAAGAATCAACTATGCATAAATTAATGTAAAACATAGTTCTAATGGTTCTTCCCCAAAATCTTATCAAAAAAAGTTTTTATTATATTTAACCTAGTTTTTTTAAATTCGAACTTCACTAAAAGTTTCGTAATAAAAACTATATATCGAAGCTTAGCAATATTAAAATTATGAGCTTTCAATCGGTAGATAAAAAATTTGAATCTGTCAACACTCAGGAAATACCTGAAGAAGGTCCAATAAATTTTACTGAAATTATCATTCCATTTTCAAAATTTGGAG
>JBHLPN010000255.1:0-4756 GCA_048939445.1 Promethearchaeota archaeon
CCCAAAGAATTTTTAGGAATCCTCAAAATGGATAAAGGTGTATTTACAGAATTTATTTTGCCACCAGGCGCAATTACATCAAAAAATTCAGGAGTATTTTATATAAGTAGACTCCCTTTAAATCGGTATTATCAAGGAACTATTCATTCACATCCATCTGGAACTTTATACCCTTCACTACAAGATTTAAATAGTATATTTAAAGGGTTAAGATTTCATTTTATCGTAGGATATCCATATAATTTAAATCAAATTAAATGTTTTGATAAAAATGGTATAGAACTTCAATTTAAAGTGATTAATTAATATCCCATTACTTTTTCAAAATAAAGAAAAGATAAATTCATAGTTATTGAATTAATCACTTAAGTTTTATAATATTCTAAATTTTAATTTTAACTATGACATCCTCTCTGTTATTATTGAAATTATATTATTCCCAAAGCCTCCAAAATTACATGTTATTCCAGTTTCAGCACCATTGACTTGTCTTTTTCCAGCATCCCCTCTTAATTGCCACACCAGTTCTACAACTTGAGCTACACCCGTTGCTCCTAATGGATGTCCTCGGGCTTTCAAGCCACCTGAAGGATTAATAGGAATTTTTCCTCCAATTTCAGTCAATCCTTCATGAGCCGCTTTAGCACCTTCTCCTTTCTTAAAAAATCCAATATCTTCTGATTGAACTGCTTCGAGAATCTCAAAAGCATCGTGTAATTCAGCTACATCAATATCTTCTGGTGTCTTTTTAGCCATTGTATATGCCTGATCGGAGCAGATCCTTAAAGCTTTAAGAGTCGTAATATCTTCACGTTCATATATAATATGAGTATCTGTAGCTTGACCGATACCAGACACTAATACAGGAGTATCGCAATATTCCTTTGCTTTTCCGGCTTTGCATAAAACTAAAGCTGCAGCACCATCTGAAATAGGGCATATATGAAAACGTCTTAAAGGGTCCGCTATTATCGGATTAATTTTGTCATCTTTAAGAAAATCGTAAATATTTTCCCAATTTCCCTTTCCCTTTTGAATGGCGCTATTCATAAAATCCTCGATAGTTCTTTGAAAATGCGCTTTTGGGTTTAATGCTCCGTTACGATGATTTTTAATCGCAATATCTGAGATCCATTCTAGTTCAGCTTTATATTTTTCGAGATAAGCTCGTGTTAACAATCCTGCAAATGAAGGAAGAGATACACCGTGAGGTCTTTCTGCTTCTGGATGTGTTAGAGTAGCTACATTAGAGGTTATATATCCAGGTGTAGTAATGTGAGTCATTTTTTCACCACCAACTACTAAAACTAAATCATTCATACCTGAAGCAATTGCCTGAAAACCAGCTTTTACAGCTGATCCACCACTAGCAGGCCCATTTTTTATATGATCTGCTGCTGCTGGAATTAATCCAATTTTATCTACTAGGGCACTAGCGATTCCTGATAATCTATTAAATGCGCCAGGACTCATTGCTCCAACAAAAACAGAATCAAAATTCTTATTTATCGTGTTTGAATCGTTTATTGCTTCTAATGATGCTTGACTCAATAGATCCATTAATGATTTGTCATCTAATCTTCCAAACTTGGTGTGCCCTACTCCTATTATAGCTACCTTTTCCAGATTTTACACCTATTATCTTTACAAATTAATTTCCAAATTAAATAGCAAATTAAAAGAATTGCTAGCCTTTTAAAAAATCTTCTTAAAGGCATTAACATGTCTTTTTAGATATTAAGTATAAAACATAAAAATTTGGAGTAACTGCGGGTTTACATTATCAGACTTAGTAAGATTTAAGTCTCCAATTATTTAATAAATCAGTCTTTAAACCCCTTTATGAGGTTCTACGTACGTAAAAAACTAATAAGTTTTAAAAATTATGTTGGTTTAATCTTAAATTAAAGTTTTTTACTATCCTAGAATTGCTTTTACGTTAGTAAAAGGCTAAATTATTTTAATAAATAAATGTATGTTTAACTAAACAAAATGTAAAACTGGGTGAAAAATAAATGGAGCAGAAGTATATCCCAGAAGTAGATAAAGAATGGTCTAAAATTGCCTATAAATGGCGGAGACTTATGCCAAAAAAGAGAGATCGACCACCTTCTCCAATAAGATTCGAATCTGACATGGAAATCATTAATGAACTTCTAAAAAGATCTGACAGAATTATCCAAAGAATTATAACAAAATCCAAATCTAAATCTACAGGACATGTAAAATTGATTACAACTGATAAAATTGTAATAGATCCACGTATTCGGTGGAAATGCAGAATTCCAATATGTTTTGGTTATGGCATGAGTATTAATTGTCCTCCACATTCTCCGACGGCAGAAGAAATGAGAGAAATTGTAGATAGTTATAAATATGCCATTTTAATTTCGTACTATCCTCCTGTTAAAAATCAAGTTTTTCCCGGTTTACTAACTGGGGCAGTCGAAGATGTGAATTTGTTAAATCAAATGGTTTCGGAAATTGAATTGGAAGCTACTTATTTAGGTTATTATCTTGCGATGGGATTCAAAGGAGGACCATGCGTAGGGTGTGGATTCCTTTCACCGGAATATATTGCAGAGTTATTGAAACAAAAAAAAAATCCTCCCTGCCCTGTACTCGAAGGTAATATGTGTCGCCAATATTTAAGAGCTAGACCTGCATTAGAAGCATGTGGTGTCGATGTATTTGCTACAGTAGTTAAGTGTGGCGAAAAAGCACCTTATGTTATTAATCCTGAGCATACTAAGAAATCTGTACCATTCGCTGTATGGCATGGTATTGTTTTAATAAATTAAAAAAATATATTTTAATTATTTTAAGGAAATATAATACGATGGACATTGTAGGACTAGAAAATGAAACAAAAAATCAAAATGATACGTACTATATTAATAAAGTAGTTAAAGCGGTAAATTCTCTTGATTTTTATTCAATGAAGAACACGATAAAGCAAGCTATTGAAGCTGGGATTCCGCCTATAAATATTATCAAACAGGGTGTTTTGAAAGGACTTGAAGAATCTGGAGAAATGGGACTTATACTAGCAGCAGAAGCTCTTGAGGGAGAAATTCTATCCATTGATAAGGAAAAGCAGAGAAGATTAGCAAAAACTCGAAAGTATTCTGGTAAAGTCGTTATAGGAACGATACAAGGGGATATTCACAATTTGGGTAAAAGTATATTAATTGCTTTAATGAAATCTTATGGCATGGATATTATTGATCTTGGTGTAGACGTAAAACCTGAAAAATTTGAAGAAATAGCTTATGAAGAGGATGTAAAAGTAATTGGCATATCATATCTTCTTTCTTCAGCGGAACCAGCAATAAGAAAAGCAATGACTTTATTAAAAAATGGAGTTTTAGCAGATAAAATAAAAGTTATTCTTGGTGGCGCTGCCGCTTCGGCTGATATAGCAGAGGAAACTAATGCGGATGCTTATGCTGAAGATGCTTTACAAGGCGTTGAGATTATCGATAAATGGTTAAGCATTTAATTTAGAATTTTTTTCGATATGATTTTTTTTTTTAATTTTAACAATATTCCTTAAAAGGAGCATTTACGTGGAGAATAAGAGATTTACACTTATTTTAGAGCCGATTTCTAAGCGGATAAATGTTTTTGAGGGTTCAACTGTTTATAAATCGATTTTAGCGTTAAATTTACCCGTTGGTGCTCTATGTGCTGGTAAAGGAACATGTGGAAAATGTTTGATTCGTATAGTAGATCCTAACGCCAAAATTTCAGAGCCATCAGAAAAAGAAAAAAAATATTTAGACAATAAGAAAGTATTAGAAGGATATAGATTAGCGTGTCAAACTAAGATTTTAGGAGATTTAAGAGTTTTTCTCACTGACTCATTAATGCCAAAAGGATATAGAATCTTAGTTGATGCTGATTTAAGAACTCTTGGAATTAAAGAATCTGATAAAATTACTCCAATTATTTCTTCAAAATTGTGCAAAGTTGCCTCTGCTGATTTAAATAATCCAAAAAGTGATTTGTCTTGTTTAATTGAGGGTATTTCAGAAAGAGATAATAATTTTAAGATATGTGAAAATAACAGGGAATTACATGTAAATAATATTTTATATCGCATTTGTAAGAAATTATCAAAAACTATAAGGAAGGAGAATGGGATAGTTACAGCTTATTTTAGAAAACTTTTTTTGAAAGATTCATGGATCCTTTATGACATTGACGCCGGAAATAAGATTAATAAGAGTTTTGGATTAGCAATCGACATTGGAACTACTACTATTGTTGGATATTTAATTTATTTAAAAACAGGTGAAATTGTAGCGATTAGTTCTATGTTAAATCCTCATGTGGCTTTCGGGGAAGATATTATATCTAGAATTGCATATATAATAAAAAACAATGGGATTGAAAAAGCAAAAAACACATTGGTTAGTGCTCTTAATCAAATACTTGAGAATTGTTGTGAAAAAACTAATATATCTGCTTCTTGTGTTAAAGACATTTCTATCGTGTGTAATACAGGAATACATCATATGCTTTTCGGACTAAATCCCGAATTTTTATCTATGTCACCTTACATTCCAGTATTTAAAGCACCAACTAATATAAGTGCACACATACTTGGAATAAAATGTAATCCAAATGTAAATGTATATTCTCCTCCTGTTATTGCAGGTTATGTAGGAACAGACACAATTGGATGTATAATCTCATCTAAAATCAATACATATGATAAATATTCTCTCTTAATTGATATTGGAACTAATGG
>JBHLPN010000040.1:0-15262 GCA_048939445.1 Promethearchaeota archaeon
ATTAAAGAAATTCAAGAATTATTAGATGAGAGTTATAGATTTTTTTACAATGATATTGGTTATTTTCTCTTTGGAAAAAAGCTTTTAAGACTTTTATTTAATCCTAAGTTTTGGTGGTATAGACATGTTGCTTTTTCGGTTTTAACAAATGGGTTAACAAAATTTTTAATGAAGTTAGAGTAAAGAATTTAAGCAATAAATTCTGGAAAATATTCTTTAATCAAAAAATAAATTGCTTCAAAAATTAAATAATATATGATTCAAGCGATTACGTTCGATCTTTGGAACACAATATTTACTAATAGATTTTATTCAGATTTCCGATTAACATCTCTAATTGAGTTTTTAAAAGGTAAGGAAATACGATATTCTATAGATAAAATAGAAACTGCATTTAGATCTGCTTTTTATTTACCAGAACGTAATTATAAGGAGAATGTTCATATTCACACAGAAGACCTAATATCTAAAATGCTTAATGTACTCAATCTTGATTTAACTACAATCGATAGAGAGTTGATCAAAAAAGAATTCGAGGAGGCAATGTTAAAAGATCCTCCCTCTCTAAAAATCGGAGTAAAACAAACATTAGAAGATTTATCTTTAAATTATAAAATTGGTCTTATTTCAAATACAGGTGTAACCCCAGGTCGAATAATTAGCAGAGTATTTGAAAAATACGAAATTCTCAAATTTTTTCAAGTAAAGATTTATTCTGATGAAATTGGGTACTATAAGCCTCATCCATTATTATTTAAAACTGCGTTAAGGAAGTTAAAATGCCTTCCACAAAACTCAATTCATATCGGAGATAAGTTAGAGACAGATGTTAAAGGAGCTAAAGATTGTAATATGTTCGCTATTTGGTTTAATGATTCTAATTCTCCATATTCAGAATTTATCCAGCCAGATTATGAAATTCACGAAATAACTGAGGTACTTCAAATAATTGACAGAATTAGTTAATAAGGAATATCAAAATTCATAGAATTTCTATTTTATAATTTTTAGGATTTAATATTAATTAATTATAAATAACGTTGTTTTCATTTTTATTTTAAAAGTATTCAATTTCAAACATAACTGTTTTCTTAAACTCATGAAAACATGCCCATATTGTGGAAATCCTATTGAAAAAAGTTGGTCTTATTGTAGGAGCTGTAATAAGCCTTTAATCACGAATCTAGAAGATGCTTTGGATCGAAAAGTGAAATTTCCATATGATGAACCAGAGATTTATCATCTTGATCTGGAAGAAGAAGACGAAAATTTTGATGCAACTATAATAAAAGATAACCTAATCAATGAAAAAATAAAAAAAATTGATGAAACTTTAGAACGTAAAGAAATTCTTGGAGAACCGACACCAGGTTCATTATTATTGGAAAAATCAGGTTTATATTATAAAATGAGGGATTTACCAAATGCGTTAAAAAATCTTGAACTAGCTTTAAAAAACTTCAAAGAAGAAAACGATCTACTTAATGTTGCTATTTGTTATAATGAAATGGGAATAATTCAAGAAGATAATGGATATTTTGACCAAGCAATATATCAATTTAATAGGTCACTAGAAATTCTCGAAGAGTTAGATGACAAAACTAAAATTATTAAAGTTTTCAATAATCTCGGCAACATATATTTTTTACTTAAAGATTTAGAGCATTCATATAAATATTATCAAAAGGCATTTAAACTTTCTAAACAAGAAAATTTAGTTTATGAAGAAATAAAATCCTCAAGCAATTTAGTAGAAGTTCTTTACTTATTAAAAGATTATGACCGAATTAAAAAAATTTTAGCGAGGAATATAGAATTCTTTAAAGATAAAGAGGATATATATGGAATTATTCAAACACAGATAAAATATGGAAAATTATATTATATAATGGGAGAAGATTATGATAAATCTTACTATCATTTAACAAAAGCTTTAGAATTAGTTAATACTGTAAAAGAAAACATCTCCATATATATTAAAGCTAAACTTGAATGGGAATGTTATTTATATCTAGGCAAATTATATAATCTACGAGATAATAATACTAAAGCTGAGGATTTGTTTCTACAAAGTTTAGAGGCTGTTCGAATATTTGAAATTGGTGATAATATTAAAGAGGGCATGATATTAGAAAACTTAGCAGAATTGTATGTATCTCAAGGAGATATTGAAAAAGCAATTGAATATTATGACTTATCTCGTGAGATATTTTATAAATTTGGAGATAATAATAAAAATGCTGAGCTTAAATTCAAAATTGGAAATTTATATTTGGAATATGAAGAAAATATACCCAAAGCGATAAATTTCTTCGAAGAGGCATTAGAAATTTATGAAGATTTAGAATATATTAAGGAAAGTGCTGTTATCCTTCATAAATTAGGAGATATCTACCTTCTTAAAAGAGTGATTGAAAATGCTATCTCTTATTTTGAGAGAGCTAGAGATTATTATCAAAATATCCAAGATGAATATAATGTGAATTTATTAGATGAAAAAATAAAATCATTGATTAGATAGAATACCACTAATTATTTATTAATCATTACCATGGATTTCAAAATCTTCCTTCTTGTAAACTTTTGTGCCATATTCTTCAAATCCTATACCTTTTATGAAAGAATATGACACTTTATTATCTTTATATACTTCACACCTGATTTCTTTAATATTTGGATATTTCTGTTTTAAAAATTGCCAACTTGCCATACCTAGAACCGAACCAACGCCCCTTCGTTGAAACCGTGGAATGACTGCTAAAGCAGCTATTATGGCGTATTCATTATTTTTCCCTTCAAAATCAAGGAGTAGAAAAGCAGTGTCCGTCCCATATACTTTCCCAATAAGAAAAACAGTTTCAGGGTAATCAAGAATCTTTAATAGATCAGTTTTTGTAATCGGTCTGAAAGGAGTATTACTGGTAAGCCAGGCACGATTATAAATATTCTTTAAACTATCGAGATCTTCCTTAGTAGCTTCTCTAATCTTAGCCTGAATAATATTATGTTCAATTTTATCCTTTAATTTATTTTCAAATTCTTCTGTAATTTTTTCAACAGGAAGTCTCATTTGGATATAGACCATACCATCCTGATAAAGTTCCTCAGCAGTTTTGTCAACCTCTAACTTCTGTTTTTTCTTTGTTTCAATCGATAAAAAAAAAGCTCTAATCTTTCTTTTTTTAAGATCCAATCTTTTCTTTCTATCTAATTTTGTATGTGACATGATTAAAGTAAAAATTATCTATTTTATGCTAAAGTATTTAGATTATCTCGAATTATTCTCTCAATTGTTTCATTAATTAACATTTTTTCTCTTAATTGTGCAATACCTAACTGGATTTTCTTCATAAGGTTTGGATCTTTTATTAAATTATTGCGTTCGCATGAGAACTCAAAATTTGATCGTATAGACATATCATTTTCAATTCTTTCCATTAATGTATTCTTTAAATTAATAAAGGCACCAGATACGTCTTCATATATATTATTAGGGTCATTGGTGATATGTCCTGGAAATATAATATTCATGTACTCTTCCATATTATTCTCATCTTCTATAAACATCGTATAAACTGGCATATAAATCCATTGTATAGGTCTTGAAAATAATTCTGATTGATTATCATTTAGAGACCATCCAGTTAATGTTTGTGCTTCTTGTAAGCAGGTATATTGTTTTAATTGTATTAGTTCTTTAATTTTTGTAAATAGATCTTCTATTTGAGTTTTTAAATTTTCTAATTCAAAAATTTTTTCTTGCCTCTCACTTTCGAATTCTGTTAATTTTTTATCTCTATCTTTTAGTTTTACATATAAAGTATCTTTGAATGTTGCTAACTGTTGTTTTGCTTCAATATCAATTTGAGATGCTCGGTCTTTTAACTCATAAAATTTTTGTTTTAAGGTTCCCAGGGATTCTAAGAATTTATTTCCTTCTTCTATTAAATAAGTAAATTGATTTTCAAAATGAGGTACAAGATCTTCAAAAACTCTACTCTTTAAAGAATCATCACTGGTAAAGAATTTATTTTTCTTAATCATTTCTTCAAGTTGTCTTTCAAACGTTTTAAAAAGGGTAGATATATTTTCAATAATTTTCTTTTTCTCATTAACATTCCATTGATCTATCCTATCTTGCTCCAATTTTGTTTTTTCATCTACTTGAAAAGTATCGATTGAGGAAGAGGTTTTAGTAATTTGACTAGAATATCTTGAATCTACATCCTTTAATTTTACATTTAGATCAATAAGCCATTTACTCACTTCTTTATTTATTAATTCAACCTGAGTTTTCCATCTTAATGCATTTCCCTTCATTGTATTAATTATTTGGCGATATTCTTCAGAGATATTTATTGCATTTTCTGTAGAAATAATTGTATCTAATACGGTATAATCTGCAATTGGTTTATATTCAATTAGTGGAATTATTGTTACTAATGATTGAAGGAATTCTGGATTAATCAAGCCATCTACTTTAAGTGTGCGAAATTCAGATTCTTCTCCTTCACCAATTTCTTCAGCTTCTTTATCTTTATATGTTAAAATATCTATAAGTACATTTAATTGCTCAATTTTAGTTCTATTATCAATATTTCTAAGAATATGACCAATTAAAGGTTGTCGAGGAGGATTAGAAAATCTGCCGATATTCTTAAATAAATTTAACCCATCTAACATTATATGTGTACCTATCACACCTTGGATACTCAATATTGGCCAGAGTAGTCTTGAAAAGGAAAGGATTTTTTCATTTTTTTTTTGATTTTTTGATAAAAGATAAAATGCGAGAGCCAATTCATTATTATCTTGAACTGAAAGGGGGAATTGACCCTTTCTAATAAAAAATGGTGTTAAATATTGATTTCCGTGAACAGACATGGATATTATCTTAATCGTTTAATTAATTTCTTTAATATATAATTCAAATATATTAAATTTAAAGAGATTCAGTTTTAAATTTTTAATCTTTTTTTATTTAAGTTAATAAAAATTTGTAGTTTAAATGGTTTTATTTCTGATAGAAAAAGATTTTGGACAAATAACTAAAATTATTTTAGTAAGAATACTTATAAGAATAAGAGGTAAAATATTTTCATTTGAGCTGTTCGTAATTATTAGCAATTACTAATATGAGGAGTGCTAGTAATATTATTAATGGGGGCATTATCGCTCTTACATGAGGTAATTCAAGTACATCAAGCAAACCTTGTAATATTCTCCCTCCGATAAAGTAAAGAAGAAACCCAATAGCATTTAAAGCATAAGATTTTCTTAATACACCAAAAGTTTTCCAAGCAAGATATAGGAAGATGAATGGTATTAATGCTAGAAACAATGGCATAAAAATGAAATTAAACAGAAATCTCCCAAGAGGATATTTCCAAGATCCTATTGTTATTGAAATTATATTATCTGGAATACCATATTGACTTGGAAAATCTGGATCCATAAAAAACCACTCAGATAATGTTAAAGCGAGAATTCCTATAATAATTGGTACAATAAATAATCCAATTCGAATCAATAGTTTAAGATTACTTTGAATTCTAAACCATTTTTTTATTGATTTTCCTTTCCCTACCTCCGTTTCAAGCTGAGTATCAGTTGGAAATAGTAAAATACCCAGTACTCCTACAGCACACGCAACTCCTAACCAAGTGAAAAATGTAGCTAATCGGTAATTAAGCATTAAAAACGCAACAACTTCAGCACCATTCCCTCCATCAAATAATTCTGGACCGTAAAAATAATATATTATAAAAAATACTCGAGCAATGCCAAAAAATAGAAAGAACAAGCTAAAAAATAACCAATAAGGTTTCTTGGAAGTTCGATATCTTATAAATAGGAAATAGAAAAACAATAAAATGAAATAGCCTACGATAATAAAGTAGAGCCCCATTTCAATAGCATCCCAAAAGCCAAAATACTGGAAATTTCCTTGAAATAACATATTCTCTCATTTTTTTTACTTTAAAAAAAATATAATAATATTATTATATTCCTATTATAAAAATTTATTTTAATATACTTGTAATATCTTAAAATACAAATAATATAAAACACTTTTTAATAATGTATGAAAATTGAAGATAACATAGAAACATTCAATTCATTAGTTAAACGTCGAGGATTTATTTGGGGCCCATCGCCAGAAATTTATGGTGGATTAGCTGGTTTTTATTCTTATGGACCTGCGGGGATGGCTCTTAAAAATAATATATTAAATTTATATAGGCAAGAATTACGTTATTTTGGGTTTGGAGAGGTTGAATGTCCAACGATAATGCCTGAAATCGTATGGATAGCATCTGGACATTTAGATCGTTTTATTGATCCTGTTATTAAATGTGATAAATGTAGCACTCTATATAGAGCTAATAAATTCCTTCAAGAGCAGTTACCAGATCTCATGATAGATGGACTATCTTTCCAAGATATGGAAAAATTAATTCAGCAACACAATTTAACATGTCCTAAATGTGACACACTTTTTAATAAAATCGAAGAATATAATTTAATGTTAAAAACTCAAGTAGGTAATGATGTGGTTGCATATTTACGACCTGAAACAGCTACAACAACATATTTATTATTTAATCGGTTAGATCAAGATTCGAGACGGCAATATCCTGTAAAAATCTATCAATATGGTAAAGCATATCGAAATGAAATATCTCCTAGGCAAGGAGTCCTCAGAATGAGAGCTTTTGATCAATTCGAAATCCAATTATTTATAAGTAAACAGCAAGAAATGGAGTTGGAAGATTACGAAGAAATTAAAAAAGAGAAGCTGCCTTTTTTAAATTGGAAACTACAAGAAAAGGGTATTGACAAGCCAAAAATAACTTCTTTAGAGACTGCAATAAAGGAAAAGATTATTAAAAAACCTGCTTTTGCTTATTGTCTATATGTGGGATACTATTTAACAAAAATTTTAGGTATTCCTGAGAAACTAATACGATTTAGACAACATTCTATTAATGAACGAGCTCATTATGCAGATGATGCATGGGATTTAGAAATTAAAACAAGGCAATTCGGATGGGTTGAGATATGTGGTATTCATGATAGAACCGATTATGATTTGAGAAGGCATGCTGAGTATTCAAAACAGAATTTCGAAGTGAGCATGGGATCTGATCCAAATATTAAAGAAATCCCTCAGGTTCTTGAGATTGCTTTTGGAATTGACAGAATTATATATTGTTTACTCGAAACCACTTTTAATGTGGAAGAAGGAAGAATAAATTTAAAACTCGCACCAAATTTGGCTCCAAATACTGTAGCTGTCTTTCCACTCGTTAAAAATAAAGAAGATATAACGAATTTAGCATTAAAAGTTCACAGAGAGTTGTTAAAAAATCGTATAAGTTCCTTTTATGATGCAGCAGGATCGATTGGAAAAAGATACAGAAGACAGGATGAATTAGGAACAAAATGGTGTGTAACAATAGATTACGAATCATTGGAAGAGAATACTGTAACCATTAGAGAACGTGATTCAATGGATCAAATAAGAGAAAATATTTCAGATCTTGCTAAACTTTTAAAAAAAAAGCAAAAAGAGTGAATTCTTACATTTTTGCTAAATATTGTGATCTTTTTGATATCTTCAGAAAAAATTTTAAAGAGAAGGATTTTTTAAAAATATAATTTAAAAATTAAACTAAAGGTAAAAATATTAATCTTTTTCATGCTAAAATGAGTTTTTTTAATTTCTTTTCTTTAGGAACGAAAAAAAAGCAGAAAAGCCGTCAACTAAAGATCTTTTTCTGTCTTTTTTTCATATTTTTAATTTTTCTGAATTTTTTATATATTAATAATTCTTCAATTCGAATAGATAATTCAAATGGAAATATTAATACTAAGAATGAAAATATCTTAAATTTTAATCCCAATGATCTTAAAACAGCATCAGATAGTTCAATGCTTCAATGCCCATTTACTGAAAATTTTGATACACTACGTAACTTTTTTGAAAATAAATATCAATCAAGTTTAGTTTCTAGTATAACTACTTATTATAGATATGGTGATATCGATGGTGATATTACTGATGATACAATTTTCTCTGAAGACAATTTACGTTACTATAAGTCGCTAATGAAACCAGAAATTAATAGCACTGAAACTTTTGATATATATTTAAGATTAAAAGAGACTCCATTATGGTATGAGGGAGTTTATAACGAATTTAAATATGGATTTGTTAAATCCATTGATAATTCAACAGGACAAATAAAGGATGATGATCGGTATCTTATTGATAATTTAATGCCAATTTTTCTTTTAATCGAAAATATAGGAGAACAAATTGATGATATTTCTATCAATGGAAAAACTCCAGAAGATGCTATTTATGAGATTTTTAATTTAATAAATTCATCTGAATTTTGGGAGGATACTAACAATGGATTTTACTATCATAATTCAACCACAGATAAATATACTGAAAGTAATTTCTATAGTGTTCTAGCAAACCTTCTAATCCATCGAACTCTCGATTTGGATAATGCGATTCGAAATAGAGCATATGAATTAGCAAATCTAACAATGATTGCCCTAAATGAAAGTATGTGGCAGGAAACAGATAAAGCATTTTATCATGCTGCTGATATTAATTGGGATCCTTTTGCTCCTTCTGGAAATCCCTATTATCACTTAAGTACGAATGCTTTAGGAATAATTACGTTATTAGAATTTTGGATTGAATCGGGTATGATAAATGGTTCACTATATTACCAAAATGCAATAGATCTCTTCGATAGTCTAGCTTATTTATGGAATGGGAATCTTTATAGGAATATTGCTGATCCTGGATGGACTGGGATATATGATTCTAGTTTAAATCTTGCTTCAAATTCCTTGATGATGAGTGCATGCTTGAAATTATTTGAAGTTACAGGTGATTTAACATACTATGAAAGAGCTCAAGATATTTTTAATTATTTTGAATTAAATTTCTATAATAATGATGCGTATGATTTTAGTTCCACTGATAATAGTAAAAACTTTCATTCGAATCTTATATTATCTGAAGCATATTTGGATGCATTTGAGATTTATAATAGTACAGTTTTAATTGCAAAATATAATGTATCAAGTGAAGTTCCAGATTTCATCTTTAATCAAGATGTTATGAATCTAACATCCACCTATTCATTTAAAAGAACTATGGAATATTTCGAACCTACAACTGAATCTTATATACCTTTTACAGTTCAATTTAACATTACTGATGCTAGCATCAATTATCTTTTTAAGTATCCAAATGGAACTTTTCTTACTCTATTTGAATATCAAATTACCAGTCCAGCAACCTCACATACTCTTCTGTATGATATTGAAGAAAATCTGCCTATAGGAGAGGGTTATTATGTCTATGTATGGGCTAATACAACATATTTTAAAATGGCACAAATAGTTAAACGTTTCAACGTTACCTCAGGATTAATTCTTACCAAAATTGAGAGACTACCAAGCATTTTATATCAAGGGCCAATAGTGAATGTATCACTTGTTATTGATTATATACGTAATGAAAATTTGACGCTAACCGCCTCTTTAGAAGGTGAGAATATAAAAATCTACCCTTCTCAAGAAATTAATTTTACAGCATTTCAAGTAATTCATGTATCTTTTAACCTGACAGCAAAAATGGGAGCAGTCCCTGGAACGAGTGAAATAACATTTAAAATAATGAGTGGGAGTTTATTATATCTAAAAGTCCAGGAAATGATAGAAATAGGATATTCCTTTGATTACAGCAACCTTATTTATCAAAGTAAAGTGGTTAAAGGAGAAAATATATTAGTGTCCATGAATTTGAAAAATTTTCTCCCAAACGCTACTCAAACTTTAAATGTAAGTTTTGTAGGAATTACAGAAAATAGTATTGAAGATTCGATAACTGAAGAGATCTTAAGTGAAAATGAAATAAAAACTGCAACTTACTTTATAAAATCTTTAGAATCTATTACAACTGATACAATAACAATTAAGATGAGAATTTTAATAAATAACACAGAATATTATTCTGAATCATTTGACGTGAAAATAATACCTAAATTTGAAATAATAAGCGCTTCATTTCCAGTTACTATCCCACAGGGGGTTTCTGCTTATCTGATAATCGTAATCCAAAACAACCAAGAAAACTCTGAAGAATTTTCATTATATATTAATGGAATAAGATACGCAACAAATATTGCTGAGTTGAATACCGGAGAAAATATAATTACAGCAAGTATAACACCAACTATCAATCCTTATGAATTTGGGAAAAAAGTATTTAGAGTAGTATTAAAGGATAGTAAAGATGAAGAAATTGCATTGTTTTATTTTGAAGTTAATCTAGAACTTTCAACTTTGAACTTAATTCTGTTCTATTTATTACCTATAATAGTTCCCATCGGAATTATCCTGTTTTTTAAAAATAGAGAAATTAAACATAAGAAATTAAGAAGATGAGGAAAATTTGATAAAAAAAAGAAATATCATTTTAATTTTAACTTTTTTCATAATATCAGTGTTTTTTTTTAGTTTTTGGGAATTTCAATCAAAAAACAATAATATTTACACTAAAAATGATGAAATGTTTTCCCCAAAAGTTGCTGATGCGTTATATTTTTCTGCTATACATCGGAACACTTCCACTGTATATCGCTTGTTTGAAACGGTTAATTTCACTATTGATACTTCTGGTTTTACTGGTGTAAGCTATGTAAAAATGCAAATTTCGTTTAGAAACGGATCTGTAAGAAATTATGATATGACTAATATTGGGAATAATGAATTTTACTATGGATACACACCAGAGTATTATGCTCCCTTAGGATCTCAAAACGTTAGTTTTCTAATTTACAATGTGGGAGAAACACTTTTAAATGATCACACTACTTACTCTAATTTCACAATTCTTTCAAATTACGCAATTTTTAATCTTGAACCTGACTATTATATCTGGGATACATTGTCCGCAGGATTGATGGTTTATAATTTTAGTGGTCCAAATATGTTTTATGAATTCGAAGATTGGGATATAACTATTGTTGATAGTGATAATGAAGCAACACAAAATAATTTAGTAAATCTTGATAGCAACGCTAATCAAGTCTCTCTTTTGATAGATAATGAGACTTTTAGTGATGTTAATAAAATTTATTATATAAAAGTAAATATGACTGAACTAAATCGGGGTACTATAAGAGCTGCATATTTTCCTTTCAATGTAAGAAATTCTAATCCAATTATTATATCAAGTATAGATCTATCTCCTAACGAGGTCTTTAGAACTGATGTATGTACGATTTCATTAAATGCCACAGATTTAGAAACCGCGCCGCAAGATCTCGAGATTACGATGTATGTTCAAGATGCTGAAGGTGAAAATGTCCTTGAAGATTTAATCACATATGTTAGTGAAAACTCCTATTCAGATACTTTTAGTATTGCATCGAATAGGCCTACTGGTAAGTACAGAATCAATGTTACTGTAAGAGATGAGGATGGAGGAGAAACTTCAAAAATAACTTTTCTAACTGTAAAAAACAATCCTCCTAAAATTCATAGTTACACAATCAATGGATTAACCATGGACCAGAGTATTTCTATACTATACGGTGAAAATTTAGTATTTTCTTTTAATGTGTCAGATGTTGAAAGAATAGCATATGTAAAAGTTGCTCTTCTAAATGAAAATAATGAATGGTATAATATTACTCGAGCTTATGTAGGAATCCAAACAGAAATTACTGTTAGAACAGCAGAATTAATAACTGGAACTTGGTTTGTCTATGTATATGTTATTGATTCAGATGGTGCAATTACTAGCCTTACCGATGATTACGATAAGGCACCTCAAGGAATAAGAATAATTCCTGATGTTTTAAGTAATTATTTACCATGGATTTTATTTTTCATTGGAATAAGTTTAGGTATTCTAATAGGCGTTGGTAGCATATATAAATACTTCAAATCAAAATTTGGTGAACCTGAAGCGATCTCCCCTGAAAAGAAAAAAATAATAACTAAGAAACCACTTACTAGGAAAAAATTAAAAGCTAAACCAAGTAGAGAGGAATTTGAGAAAGAAGAAATTGAAGAAAGGAGACCCATAGAAGAAGAGGAAAAAAAGGAGGTTCCTAAACGAAAAATAAAAAGAAAATTATAAAAATTATTATTTTAAATTCTTTTCTTGTAAAACTTGCTCTTTATAATTTTAACTTAAAATGTCATGAAGTCTATATTGAAATTTACCAAGATTTCCCCCATAATTACCAGCAGATATACGATTTATCCCTGGAACTTTAACTGCCGCTTCAATTCCCAATTTTATTGCTTTTTTAATTGCTTCTTCATTAGCACCATCAAAAATAATTTCATAGACGCAATTATCTCCTTCCCTTAATTGTGAATTCTCTATTTTTTCTCTTAAGGTAGGGCATAAAGGTTCATTTGTAGAAGCATTAAGAAAACTATACTTTGAGCCCACTTTTGAGCCAGAACGTACAATTCCTCCAGGAAATGGGGCAATCACGTTAGGTACATCTTTCACGGCATCTATTGCCTTTTGAGCCGCTTCTAATGCAGAGTCTTGATCTTTTCCAATGATCAAAAAATTACCACCAGCGATACCTTTTCCAACCTTAGCGACACTTTGAACAATAAAATCCCCTTCCATCACTGGGATTGACCATGCCTCAAAATCAAATTTTTCATCAATTTTTTCTTGGAAACCGTCACCAAAGAACTTTAGATTCGCCCCTAACTTTATTTCAAATAACTTCTCTGGGTCGATGGATGTATTTAAGGCATCAAAACAAGCAGTGGTAGGACAAGTAAAAACGCACTGCCCTATACGATTCATAACCACATTACTCATTTCTTCTTTTTTATTTTTAAAAAACATTAAAATTACTCCTGGACGTTTATCAGGAGTTTGATCAGCTGAAACAAAAACATCTATTCCTGCTTCAGCATCACAATGAATAGTTGAAGTTCCATATCCAGTTGTAACTTGACCTGCAATTCTTGCCCACTGTTCATTTTTAGCAGTTACTAAAATTCTACTAAATACAGCCCCAAATGCTTCACAGAATGTATCTTCAATTTCAACACCATTTATCTCCATCTTATTTATAACTCCTTGGAATTTGTAATTTAAGATTTAATTTTTAATAGTTCGTATTAACTAATAGCGTTCGATGGTATATAAAATTTTAAAAAAAAAAATAAAAACAGTGACAAATTGTAAGGTTATATAATTCTAATTTAAAAATTTAAAATACAAAAAGAATTGTTAAAAATGAGTGAAGAAGGGAAAATACTTGATATTGGAATCCTTAAAAATGGAACTATTGGCTCATCATTGTTATTAGCTTTCTTAATGGATGAAAGAGCAGAGGCGACTAGAATTAATGTAAGAGAAGTGACATCTGGAGCTAAAATGCATCCAGCAGATCATTGTATAGATACTATGAAGAAGTTACTTGAATTTAAACCAGAATTAATAATAATGTCTAGCCCAAATGCTGCTTTACCAGGACCTAAAGCAGCTAGAGAAATAGCGGGTAATATTCCTACTATTGTAATTTCTGATGCTCCTGCTAAAAAGGCTTTAGATGAAATAAAAGAAAAGAATATGGGGTATATTCTAGTAAATTGTGATAGTATGATTGGAGCACGTAGACCTTTTCTCGACCCTATTGAGATGAGTATATTCAATTCAGATTTATTAAAGGTTTTAGCAATTACTGGTGCCCTACAAGTAATAGCGGAAGAATTAAATAAGGTTATTATGGATATGCTTGATGGTAGAACACCAACTCTACCTCAAATAACTATTGATGCAAATTTGGCAACAGAAGCAGCAAATTTTTCTAATCCTTATGCTAAAGCTAAAGCGATCGCTGCTTTTGAACTTGCAGCTTCAGTATCTAAAGTTACTGGGAAAGCATGTTTTCAATTAAAAGAAAGATCAGACTATATGCCACTTTTAGCAGCGGCTCATGAAATGATGAGAACAGCTGCTATTATGTGTGATGAAGCAAGGGAAATTGAGAAATCTAATGATTCAGTTGTCAGAAGACCTCATCATGCAAAACAACATTTTCTTAGAAAAATAGGCTTACATGATAAAGAACAATAAAAATTTCGGGAGTTAATTAATTTTATAATAAATCAATTTTTTTATTTTCACTTTTATAAATTAGAACTCAGAAGATTTCAAATAAAACTTCAAATTGTTGAATACATCGCTAGTTAGCGCATTCATAACATTAGAAAATACTTCTGGTTGTTTATTTCTTGTTACTGCCATTAATACTGCTCCATTACTAACTTCTTTTACTAAAATCCAACAATTTTCTGATTCATAAACGATAGTAGATAAGGATAGGGGAGAAAGATTTGAAATACTTTGAAGTTCCATAATTTGCTGATAAATATTATAAATATTAGAATCTAATGTCCCGATTTCAAATTTCATAAATTTTAATGGTTTCGACTCGAATTTACCAAAGGTAGAAGAGATTAATAAACCATCTGGTTGATTAAATAAAAGATATTCCGATAAAGTATTGATTTTTAACTCATCTAATAAATGTCGTATTTTTCCTAAACGTTGCATAGATAAAGTGTTCTTCTGAATTTCATAATCAAGAATTTCAATTAATCTATGTTGAGCGCTTCCTTCTTTAACAGAAACGGGAGTAAATGAAAGTTTTTTTAATAAACCATCATTCATATCCTTGGTCAATATTTCATAAAATTCATCTTCCTTTGATTCCTGTAGATCAATTTTGTTTAATAAAACATAAATCATCTCAATTTTAGGAGAAAATTCAAATATAAACTTCAAAAATTTATCAAATATTTCTCTTACTTCTGGATCGACAACAGCAGAATCAACCATAAAAACAGCTGTGGTTGCCTCTGAAAATATCAATTCTCGCTGGGATTCTGAGAAGTATCTCTCCAAATACCTTTCCTGTCCTCCTAAATCCCACACATTGAGTTCCATAATACCACGAAAGATAAAATTTTCTCTTGAAACTCCTTTTGTTGGTTTTAAGTTTAAAACTTTCATAAAATTATATCCTAAACAAGTTGTTCGCATTAATGATGTCTTGCCTGCCCCAGCTGGACCGAATAATAAAATTTTCATTTAAATGCAACCAGATTTAGAATTTATTTTTTATTTATCTTTAATATATTTTTTATACTTTAATTTTTATTTAATTTTTTCTAATTA
>JBHLPN010000256.1:0-4747 GCA_048939445.1 Promethearchaeota archaeon
AGTAAATTCGAGGAGTTCAAAATGGGTTACCCTAGATGGGGCTATATGCACTCAGAATTTAATGCTAGAAGCTTGGGCTCGAGGATTAGGTACTTGTTTTTCTTCTTGGTATCCCACAATGCGTACTTCAGTATGTGAAAAGGTTAAAAGGCTCCTAAATATTCCAGAAAATTGGATTATCTTAACCTTTACGCCTTTAGGGTACCCTGTTGACGACCCTGAACGAGCACACATTCTTCCCGCTAAAAGAAAACCATTAGATAAATTGGTTTGTTATGAGAGATTCGAATGAATTGATTCAATTAATTACTAACCAAAAATTAAACTACTACTAACTATATATACATTAAATCTGGAATGAATAGAAATTATACAAATAGAGACCAAGAAGTCAAAGAAGAAGAAATTATCAAAAGTGAATATAGAATTAGCTATAGGGTGTAGTTGTATCCTTTTTAAAATCTCTTCTGGCTTTCAAAAATCTTTAGACAAAAATCAGCCCTAAGTAAATGGGTTATTTATTTCCTAAATTTTAACATATACTATCTTTTTCCTCGATTGACTTTTTTGTCAATGCAAAATAAAATCAAAAATTTGTGATTTTTTATATTCACCACAAATTGAATTTGTAGAAAAGAAAGCTTCTACTTATTGTTTTGATCATTAAACGAAACATTTATAAGTCAAACTGGTCACAAAAAAAATTTAATCTATTGCACTTACAAATATTTCTAAGAATAAAGGAGTATAGAACAAATAACCACAGAAATAAAAAACTAGGTTTAGATTGATAAATAATTCATTTAATCATTCAAAATGATAGCTATTATTTTAATTGTAGATTTATTAAAATATCACCGACAAAAATCTTATTTTTTAAGATATAGGAATCTGAAATTATTAGAAGTGAATAGATTTCTTATTTTAAGTTCATATAAATACTGTTTAATTAAAATATAAAGAAGGGAAAAAAATTCATTTTAAACAAGAATTAGATAAAAAAAAGGATGATGCTGAAACAGACATAAATCAATTGTTGATTCGGATAAAGAAATTAGGAGAATTACTTGAAACATCAGAAGAAAAATATAAGAGTATTATTGAGACTATTAAGGAAGGTTATTATGAAGTTGATCTCAAAGGTAACTTTACTTATTTCAATGCTGCAATACGCGAGTTTTCAGGTTATACTGATGATGAGTTATTGAATATGCATTATAGTCAATTATATGATGAGAAAAATAGAAATAAAGTATTTAAAGTCTTTAATGATCTCTATAAAGCCAGCGAAGGATTTGCAATAGCCGAATATGAAATTACAAAAAAAAATGGGAAAAAATTATTTGTTGAATCTTCTGTTTATTTAAGATACGATCCCAATGGAGAAATAATTGGGTTTAAAGGATTTGTAAGAGATATTACCGAACGTAAAAAAATAGAGCAACAATTAGAAAACTCCAAGGAAAAATATAAGAATTTAAGTGAAGAATTAGAGATAATAATGGATAGTGTGCCAGCATTGATTTTTTATAAAGATACAAGAAATAATTTCATTCGGGTAAATAAGTATATAGCAGACGCGCACAGAATGAAAAAAGAGGAGCTAGAAGGTAAAAGTTGTTTTGAACTATTTCCAGAAAAACAGGCACAAGCCTATTGGAAAGATGATTTAGATGTGATAAAGAATGGTAAACCAAAGTTGAACATTGACGAACCATGGGAAACTGAAGAAGGTTCAAGATGGGTTCTTACAAGTAAAATCCCTTATGTTAATGATAATGGGGAAGTTATAGGAGTAATTGGAATTTCTACTGATATCACTGAACGTAAAATGTCAGAGCAAAAGTTAAAGGAATCTGAAGAGAAATACCGGAATTTAATCGAAACTTCTTCAATGGGCTTATTGGAGATTGACATGAATAGGGGTGGGGTTATATATATAAATCCCAGATTGTTGGAGATTATTGGTTATACGGAAGAAGAACTAAAAGATGAAGAGATCTTTTTTAAAGCAATATTTCCAGATAACCTTCACAATATTAAAAAACTCCATGAAGAGAAAGATATAGAGTTTAATATATTTAACAAAGAAGGAAAAATTATATGGTTATCAGGGAGAACTTTGCCTAGCTATGGAGAAGAGGGTAATTTAAATACCCTTCGATTATGGTTACAAGACATAACTGAAAAGAAAGAAATGGAAAATATGAAATCTAATTTATTAACAAGGTTTTCACATGAATTTAAAACACCTCTTATTTCTATTAAAGGATTTACTGATTTCCTTTTAACAGATGTTAGGAAAAATCTAGATGCTAATACAATTTCATTTCTGAAGAGAATCAAAGAGGGAGCAGATAAACTCAAAATTCTTATAGATCATTTCATAGAAAGTACAATGTTAAATAGACATCTATTAGAATTAAATTTAAAGCGGGAAAATTTATCTGATCTAATTAATCAGGGTATTGCAGATATGGAAGGATTGATTAAATTAAGAAAACATACCATAAATTTGGATATTCATAGTAAATTAATCGTGGATATTGATAAAGATAAAATTTATAATGTATTTATAAATCTCTTGGAAAATGCTATTAAATTCACTCCAAAAGAGGGTAATATTACTATTCAATCTAAAATCAATAAAAGAACTGTTACAATTTCAATTAAAGATAATGGAATAGGTTTAAAGAAAGAAGAATATAAACAACTATTCAGACCATTTGGAAAAATTGAAAAATATGGAAAAGGGTGGGATATTATCTCTGATGGTATTGGATTGGGATTATATTTCTCAAAAGAAATAATAAATTTACATAATGGTAAAATCTGGGCCGAATCGAAGGGTGAAAATAAAGGTAGTATATTTTATTTTTCACTCCCTTTCACAAAGAATTTAGACAATGATATAGAAAAATAGAAATTCTTTAATCATTTTAAATATTTTTTAACCAATTCTCTAAATTCATTTACTTTTATAGGTTTAGATATGTATTCATTAAATCCTGCTGATAAAATTCTTTCTTTATCACCTTTCATAGCAAATGAAGTTACAGCAATTATGGGTATTGCTTTAAATTTCTCGATTTTTCGCAGTTCAATACAAATATCCATTCCACTCATTTCTGGAAGTTGGATATCAAGAATAACTAAATCAGGTTTGCCATTTTTTATTAGTTCTAATCCTAAATCTCCTTGTGTTTCTTCAAAAATTTCTAAATCAGATATTAGATTTAAAATTGCTCTAAACAATTTCATATTTTTTTCGTTATCCTCAATAACATATACATTTTTTGTCATGATTTCTCCTCCAAATCTTCTTTAATTATAAACAATAACCAAATTCATAATCATTCTTTTTTTTAAATAGATCTTTAAAATGTTATATACGTCATTTTTTGCAATCATGTTAATGTTTCCTTCAAATTTTGTTTATATAAAATTAAAATCGAGAAGAATACTCATGATATAAATTTAGATCTTAATTTTTGAGCAATCTTAGAAATCTTATGTAATTCTTCATAATCTTTTTCAATTATTGATTTCATTATATCAATTTTTAATTTTTTAACTTTTTCAAGTGTAACAGCAAATTCTTTGTTGATTTCATCGTAAAGTTCATCGATTTTATTATAAAGATCTTGAGCATTCTCCTTATCAATAATTTCTGAGCTAAACACCATGTTTTTATATGACTCATTTAATCCTTTCAACCAATTCTTTCCAATTTCTCTGATTGGTAATAAATCATCAAGTTTACCTGTTTTTAGACCCACTTCAAATTTATTTTTGTGTTCCTCAAATAATTTCTTAAAATAATTATTGATTTTATATTCAATAGCCTTTAAGTTAATATTAGGGTTCATAAAAATAGTTACAGTATAATCATCATAACTAAAAATATGCATTTTTAAATTACTACCTTTTAATCCAAAACCTGTTAAGTCTTGAATGTTTAATTCTAAAGAAAATTTTTCCAGTGCGCTTATAAACATAGGTATTAATTCAAGATCAACTGGAATAGTAACACTATCTTTAGGTATTCCTTGTGTAATGTATTTTATAAGAGCATCATCAAACAATTCTAGATTTAATAAAGAGACTCCATCCTTATTTGCTATAATTGCTCCTATAATTGCTGGAACCTTTTCTTTAATTGTTAATTCCGTAGAAATTGAACTTACATCAGTTTCATTAAAAGAAATTGACGTATAGTCGTCTAAAATCTTGTTAAATAACATTTTCCCTTTATTAGTCAAACTAAGTAGATCTTTATTCTCGATACTTTTTATTTCAACATGTCCTTTACTTATTAAACCTTCAATTAGATAATTAACTAATTTTTCAGGCCGATTTAATTTTTCATAAAGATATTCTTTAGGCACTACAATTTCTTTATCAATTTCATGTATAATCTTAATTGACTCATCAACCATGTTGAGTAACAATCCTTCATTAGGAATAATTTCTTCAAAACAGATTTTCATAATATCAATAAAATATGAAAAAGTTTGAATAAAATACTTCCTCTTTAAACTTGTAAATAAGAAATCTATTAGATTTATGTTTATGAATTCGCTTTTAATTATCGATTTAATTTCCCTAATTTTTTTTTCACTAACTAAATCTATTTTATGTAATAACACAAAAATATAAGTCGATGGAGTTAATTCATTCCTTAAATCAATTATTTTCCTTATAAATTTAAAAATTTCTTCAGAGCTAGATATTATATCAATTACTA
>JBHLPN010000001.1:0-18244 GCA_048939445.1 Promethearchaeota archaeon
CTACTTTACTATTGAAAATAGATATCAATAAATCAATAGCATCAATATCTTTTAACATTCCTAAAAGTTTTATTGCCTCTCTTCTTGCATTAATGTTTCTTCCTTTTACAATTTCATAAAGTGGTTCATAGGTTTTGTTTTTATCAAGAATTTTATACAGAGCATTTTTAGTAAGATTTCTGATTGTTGCATCATTATCTTTTAGTAATTCTATTAATGGTTTGATTGACCTCTTACTTCCAACATTTCCCAAGACGCGAATAGCTTCTTTCTTTACACCAATATCTTGATCTTCTAACATATCGATAACATACTTTACATTCTTTAGTTCAATTATTCCATCTAATGCTTTCACTGAATTCTTTCTTATTATTGGTTTTTCTTCTCTTAACAAGTTAATTAAAACATTTTTGCTCTCTTTATTTTTTATTTTTCCAAGAATTATTGGAATTTCTCTCTTGATATAAAAATCTTCTGAGTTAACATAGTTATTAATAATTTGCAAATTTCCTTTTTTCCCTATTTTTACAATAGAATCTATTAAAGAATTATAAATCTCATTATTTCTAAAATGCAAAATGTTAATTAAAGATGCCAACGCTTCACTAGCATCAATTTTTCCTAATAGAGTTATAGCTTCTTTTTTTACTTCAACATCAGGATCGTTTAAAGCCTCAATAAAGAAGAATACTGAATTATTTAGATCTCCTTGTCCAACTTTTTTAATAAGCTTCTTTCTGACTTTTCCATCCCTGCAGTTTTTATACTGATCTTTTAAAAAGTCGATTCCATCTATTTTATAACAGTTCGTCAATAAATCAATTAATCTGAGCCTCAATTGAGGATGGTGATCATTTAGAAAAACATTTTTTATGTCTTGAAAACGTTTATTTTCATTATCAGTATAAGAAGTTAAAAGGTCTGCTGCTTTTAATTTACTTTCAATATTTGAGGTAGATAAAACTGATAAGAGCATTTCGAGAGCTTCATTTTCTTCCATAGATTTAATTTTTTCATCCAACTGATCACTGTTAAAACTCACTTTTAAGACCTTAATATATTTGAAGTAATTGAAAAATATAGAAAACAAAAAAATCTTTGAAATATTAATAAAATTGATTTATTTATTTTTATTCTTTTATGAAATATGGTTTGCTTTTACTAGTATGAAAAAATGTAATATTAGAAAGCCTACAAACGATGAAATTGCCCAAAGTATAAAGGTTTTATATTCTGCTTTTGGTAGGGATCCTCCAGAAGATATAAAAGAGGAAGAAAAAATATGGAGAGCTTTAATAGAATGGGAAATTGGAAAATTCCTTATATCTGAAGATAAAGGTATTATCTTTGGCGTAGGTGGGGTTTTTTTCTTTAAAAAAGTGTGTAGTTTTGGATACATGGCCGTATTGCAAGAATACAGAGGACAAGGAATAGGTACAGAAATTTTTAGAAATTTATTAGAAATTGCAAATAAAATGAATTGTGAGACTAAGATACTTTATGCTTCCAAGTTGGGAGAGCCTATTTATAAAAAATTTGGTTTTAAAAGAAGATTTTATGGTGAAATGTATAAGTTACCAATGCAATCTTTAGAATTAGAAATTGCTCATAAAGAAGTTAATATTTTAAGTACAGTTCCAGATTGGGTACTAGCTTTAGATAAAAAAGCAATGGGGTTTGATAGAACTAAATATTTGACTATAAGAATTAAATTGGGTGGTAAAATATTGGCAATTGAAAATGAAGGATATGGATTATTAGTGAATAAACGATTAGGCCCATTAATTGCAAAAAATATGGAGATTGCTCTTTATATTGTTAAAAAAAGTATACAGTTAGGAGCAGATCATTTAATTATTGCAAAACATCAACATTTATCAAGAGAGTTCTTTGAAACTATTATGTCCACTAAAATGGAGAATAGAGGGAGTGTAAAAATGGTATGTGGTAAAGAGATTCCTGAAAAATTAGACTTATTATATGCAATTGGGACTTTCGCAAAGGGATGACTCAAGTTGATAAATCAAATCAAAATAAATCATAAACTAAAAAGTAAAAATAGATGAATTTAAAGAAAAATTTCGGATTTTCAGGCGAAATATGTGCTATGCTTTTAGAAAATGAATTATTATTTAAATTCGGTCGTGCATGCACTGAAACCACTATTCCCTTTTCAAGAGAATTAAAAGCCCAAGTTCTGCCAAATATAAAAAGGATTATAAATAAAGCTCTTAAGATTTTAAATAAGTAAAGATAAAATTCTCAATTAGTTCTATAAAAATAAAAAAAATGGGACAGAGATAAGAAAATAAATATCTAACCTATTTCAACATCCATTTTCTTACGTTCTTCTAATAAAGCATCTACTACTGAAGGATCAGCTAGAGTTGTAACATTTCCAATATCTGTACCCGCTGCTATGGCTTTCAAGATTCTACGCATGATCTTACCACTTCTAGTTTTTGGTAGCGCATCTGCAAATTGGATTACATCAGGTTGGAAAACTGGTCCTATTTCGTTTCTTACATGCATTCTTATCTCTTTTGATAGTTTAGCTGACTTTTCGACGCCCTGTATAAGAGTTACATATGCCCAAATTGCTTGCCCTTTAATTTTATGGGGAAATGGAGCAACTGCAGCTTCTGCAACACTTGGATGACTTACTAGAGCAGATTCTACTTCCATAGTTCCTATCCTGTGCCCAGACACTTTTATCACGTCATCTAACCTCCCAAGAATCCAGTAGTAACCATCGTCATCACGGCGAGCTCCATCACCAGTATAATAATATCCGGGATAACGTTCAAGATAAGTTGATTTAAATCTCTCAGTATCACCCCAAACGTCCCTTAACATACCAGGCCATGGTTGTGCCATTGCGAAATATCCTCCCTCATCTGGTTCTGTAACTTCATCGCCTTCTAGGTCAAAAATAACTGGTTTAATCCCTAAGAAAGGCATACAACAGGATCCTGGCTTGGTTGGCGTTGCTGTAGATATTGGAGTCATAATAAAACCCCCAGTTTCAGTTTGCCAGTAAGTATCAACAATTGGACAGCGTTCTTTTCCTATTACACGATGATACCAAGTCCAAGCTTTTGGATTTATTGGTTCGCCTACTGTTCCAAGTACCTTTAATGAACTTAAGTCATGTTTTTTGACTGGATCATCACCATACCTCATTAAAGCGCGTATTGCAGTTGGAGCAGTATAGAAGTGAGTTACTTTATGACGTTCGACAATATCCCAAAACCGATCAACATCAGGATATGTTGGAACTCCTTCGAACATTAGTGAAGTTGCTCCATTTACTAGTGGTCCATATACTATATAAGAATGTCCAGTTATCCATCCGATATCAGCTGTGCAATACCAGATATCTCCTTCATGGTAATTGAATACAACTCGATGGGTAAACGATGTATAAAGTATATATCCCGCAGTAGTATGTTTTACGCCTTTTGGTTTTCCAGTTGTTCCACTTGTATATAAAATAAACAGTGTATCTTCAGAATCCATTATTTCAGGTTCGCATTCCTCACTCATACCATCAATAAAATCATGATACCAAATATCCTTCTCAGTGTGAGGTACTTCCCTTCCAGAACGCTTTACAACAATAACATGTTCGATTGTGGGAACTTGATCAATAATTTGAACAACATCAACCATTTTTGGGTAATATTTACCAGCTCTTAAGGTTTCATCACTAGTGAATAGAAGGCGAGAATCAGAGTCTTCAATTCTATCTTTAACTGCTTCTTTTGAAAATCCACCGAAAACAATTGAATGAATAACCCCTATTCGAGCACAAGCTAACATAATTATTGCGAGTTCTGGAACCATAGGTAGCCAAATTGTGACTCGATCTCCTTTTTTTAATCCCAACTTTTTCATTCCATTTGCAACTTTGCTCACTTCCTTTAAAAGTTCAATGTAAGTAAACTTTCGTACATGCCCAGGTTCATCGGCTTCCCAGATCAAAGCAATTTTGTCTCCTTTTCCTGCTTTGACATGTCTATCTATTGCGTTATAGCTTACATTAAGTTTTCCACCAACAAACCATTTACCAGGAAATAACTCCGTTTTTTCCCAAACCTTATCATATAGTTTGAACCAATCAAGTGATTTTGCTTGTTCATCCCAAAAACCTTCCATATCTTCTATAGATTGTTTGTAAAGTTTTTGATATTCTTCCATAGTAATTCCAGTTGCAGTAAAATCCGGATTAAGATCAATAGGATTAAATATACGGGTTTCAGTGAGAATACTTTCCATTCTTTCTTCTTTTGACATTATTTATCACTATTTTAAATTTCTTGATATTAGAAATACATAAAACTATATTTTTGTTTTTTTTTAATCATTAAGATTTATTAATTTAATACGGATAATTCTAATTCAAAAAAGATTTATATGAAATTTAAACATTTTATTTATAATTTCAAAAACATTATAAGCATGATAATACAAATAATAAAGAGACTGGATATTATATTTATATTTGAAAGATTTAAATTAAATTAGAAAAAATGGTAAAATCTGCAATTATTAAAGAAGATTGGAGAGAAAAGTGGAAGGATAAGGAAATAACAGCAGAAGTAGCAATTAATAAAGTTATTCCCGGGAATAGAGTTTTTATTGATTCTGGATGTTCAGAGCCACAACTATTAACATCAGAATTGATTAAACAATCAGAGAAATTAATTGATACTGAGATACTTCACTTTTTAACTATAGGGCCAGAAAAATACTTTAAGGATAAGGCAGAAGACCTATTTAGGCATAATGCATTTTTTATTGGTAAAACTCTTAGAGAGGAAATCAATAAAGGTCAAGCAGACTATACTCCTATTTTCACCAGTGAGATTCCATCTTTATTTCTTACAGGTAGGAAACACATCGATATCGCGCTTGTACAGGTTTCTCCCCCGGATCCTTATGGTTTTTGTTCTTTAGGGATTAATGTAGATATTGCGAAACCAATAGCTCAATCGGCTTATATCACTATTGCTGAGATTAACCCAAAAATGCCACGAACTTTAGGAAATAGTTTCCTACATATGAAAGAAATTGATTTTTTTGTCTATAATGACACACCGTTATTAGAATTTATATTTGATGAGCCTGATGATATAGCTGAAAGAATTGGAAAAAATCTAGCAAACTTAATAGAAAACAAATCCACGATTCATGTAGGTTTTGGTGACTTACCGAATGCTGTCTTAAGATTCCTAAATGATAAGAAAGATCTAGGAATGCATTCTCATTATATTACAGACAACATAATACCACTTATTGAAGAAGGAGTTTTGACATGTAGAAAAAAGAATTTCCATCCTGAAAAAATCCTTACAAGCTTTGCCTTAGGGACTAAGAAATTATATGATTTTGTAGATAACAATCCCTATATAGAATTTTATCCATCTGATTATGTATGTAATCCAAGATATATTGGTATGAACAAGAATATGGTTTCTATTAATTCTGCTCGGCAGATTGATTTAACAGGACAAGTAAATGCTGCAACAGAGGGTTACAGTTTTTATTCAGGATTAGGCGAAACAATTGATTTTATGAGAGGTGCCGCATTTTCTAAAGGAGGTAAACCTATAATAATAATACCTTCAACGTCGAGGGATGGCAAAAAATCCCGGATTGTACCTCATCTAGATGAAGGAGCAGGGATAATGTTGTCCCGTGGAGATGTTCATTATGTTGTAACTGAATGGGGTGTGGGATACCTCCATGGTAAAACTATTCGCGAAAGAGTGCTTGAATTAATTTGTATAGCTCACCCGAAGTTCCGACAATCATTATTAAATGAAGCTAAAAAATTAAATTATATATTTTCTGATCAGATGCTTCCTTGTGATGAGAATGGTCGAATTTGTTTATACCCTTCGGAGTATGAGACAGTATTTACGACTAGAGATGGTGAAAAAATTAATATTCGACCTGTAAAAACTACAGATGAACAAGCACTTAAAGAATTATATTACTCATTAAATGAAAGAGATAGATATTTACGATTTTTTGAGCTGAGAAAAGAGTTTACACATTCAAAAACTCAAAGTGAAGTAAATATTGACTATCAAAATGTTTTCTCACTTGGAGCATTCATAGGGGAAATTGGCAAAGAAGAAATGATAGGGAGTGCAACGTATTACTTCAACCCTCAAATGAATATGGCAGAATATAGCTTTTTAGTTAGGGAAGATTATCGAGGAAAGGGTATTGGTACGTATCTGTATCGACATATAATCATTATCGCTAAAGAAAAAGGTATTAAGGGTTTCTATGGAAATATACATATTCAAAATAAAGAAACAATTCGAGTTATCCATAAGGGCGGATATACTAAGATAACTCCTCCCGATGAGACTCTAGGTGAAAAGGAATTGTTTTACAGAGTCTTTTTTGATAAAGAAGATGCAATTAAATAAATTATCCATATTTTTATTTTTCTTCTTTAATTATCAACCATGTTATTTTATGAGTTTTAAATTTACTGATTTTCATGTTCACACTAGACCATGGAGTGTAGATGTTGCAAAAGATGGACCGACATTTAAAGATTATATAAAAGTCGCCGAAGAACATCAAATCAATGTCTGTTTTCTTGACCATTATGAACTTTATTATGTGGAAAATGACAAAACCAATCCATTTTATGATGGCAAAATAGATGATTATCTTGAAGAAATTGATAAATATAAGGAAACTTATGATTTTATCCTCAGTGGATTAGAAATTGAATATTATGAAGATAAAGAAATTAAACTAATGGAATTTATGGATGATTATGGGAAGGAACTAGATTTTATTGGAGGATCTATACATGAGTGGATTATAGGATACCCAATAACAACGAAAGAAGGAATAACCAAACTACTAGAAAAAATATCGATGAAAAAAGTTATAGATGACTATTTTGAAGTTAGTACCAAAATGATTAATTCAGGAATTTTTAGAAATATTTGTCATATTGATACTATTTATCGTTATATCAATAAAAATGAGATCCTTCCCACAGATGATTGCGATGTTTCTGATAAACGAACGACTGATTTAGGTTATTTATGTATAAAAAATAGAATAAGAATAGAATTGAACTTATCTGGGTTAAGGTTTCCAATAAATAGGACATTTCCTTCTATGGATGTTGCTAAAAAATTGAAGAAAGAAGGATTAGAATTTTTTATAGGATCTGATTCACATTCTCTAGATTATTTTGAAAATCAAATTCCTAAATTAAAAGAAGCCTATATGTTATTAAACCTTGATTTAAATATATAATACGTTCATATTATTATGGAATTTAAAGAATTATCTAATAAAATTGACAAATGGGACCAAAAAATTATTTTGAAATACAACGGATTAGGGGGTAAATCATTAACAATTATTTTTAGATGTGTTTCTTTTTTTGGTAAAGAAACTATATGGCTTTTTTTAATTACTTTTTATTTATTTATTTGGTATGACCCCTTTTTATTATCTTATATCTCTGCCACGTTTCTTACTGGATTAATTCTAATACTAGCGATTAAGAAAGCGATAAATAGAAAAAGGCCATTTGAAAGATTCAAAGAAGGTGAAATAATTGTATTTGAAAGAAAACCAATCTCAAGAAGTTTTCCTTCATGGCACAGCTATAATGTAGTGTCTAATGGTTTGATGATAGGTTTGGTTTTTTTAAATTCTCCATTTATAACAATCTTAATTTTAATATTAGCTGTTATAGTCTCATTTTCAAGGATTCAGCTTGGTGTACATTACCCTTCAGACGTTATATTCGGATCCATTTTTGGAATTATAGGATTCTTAATAGCTTTCTATTTAACTGGACCATTAATATTTATAATACTAACTTACTTTGAACAGTTTGTTTTATATGAAATACAATATCAACAAATCAATCCAATGTTATTTGATAATATTGGATATTTATTGATTTCTTTTAGTATATTCTTTATTATATTTTTACTCGCAATTAACAAAAGAATTCAGGGTTTATTAAAAAAGAATAATGTGAAGGCTTAAAGATCCAACCTTCTTCTCTTGCTAAATAAATCTTTTAACTCATTTAGAACATTTAATCTTGCATTTTCTCGCGGTCTTGCAGAGGGTTGATTTGGATTAGCTATCTCAATAGGGATCCCGCTTTGTGCAACCTGAAAAGCTCCTGATTCTATCGCTCGGAGGCGATTATCAAGTTCATTGAGTTGTGAGGAAATACTTTCTGATAATCTGATAACCGCATTTAAAGTTTCTTCTAATGTTTTTCCAAGTCCGTTTACTTTACGAACAGTTGGATCCGTTAAAGAGGGGCTTGTACTCATTAAATTCTTTACATATTTTGCAAATTGAGGTTCACGAGAAATGAGTGAATATATAGATGTTAAATAAATCTCAATATCAAATTCAATTTTTTTCCTTTTTATCAGTTCATCTAAGTTATCCTTTATAAGTTCAATATTTAATAGTATTTTTGGATCATTTTTCAGATCGGGGTCGTACTTGTGAATGAATATTAAAATATATGGTCTTTCCTCCAACATAATTAATGAGTCTATTATCTTATCAAAATATTGAAGGGATTCTTCAAACCTCTCAGGATCTTGAACATCAATTACAAACATCAGTAAATCTAATTGGACAAAGTATTGCTCGGGATTACTTAAATATCTTTCTCTATATTCCTCTTGACCCCCCAAATCCCATATAAACAGATTCAAATTTGTACTCCCAAATTTCATCCGAACTACTCCTTTTGTTGGATGTGTTGATATCATATCACTAATTCCTAAACGCCCTCCAAATTTAGATAACAATGATGTTTTCCCGGCTGCGTCTAATCCACATACAAGAACCTTTTGCCCTTTTACATCGATTCCTTCTTTTTCTTCTTTAATGCTTGCGATAAGTGAACTAATTGTAGCCGTTTTCTTTAGTTTTGTTTCAAGATTAGGGTATTTTTCTTTTAATTCCTCAATTTTTTTCTGTAAATCAATAGCTAATTCTAAAGTATCTTCTGTTTCTTCTAGTTGAATTATACTATTAAAGGGGTTATCTTTATTTAAATTGGAGGCATCTCCAATAGTTGAGACATCTAAGAGTTGCTTCATTATCGTGGTTTCTTCTTTATCAATAAATTTATAAGAATTTAGATGTAATTTTAAAACATCGTCGATTTCTTTTAATTTATCAATTTTGACGGATTTAGGGTCTAAAAATTTTGAAACGACTTTTATCAAGCTAGAATCTTCAGTAGACATTGCAAATTACGATTTTTCTTTATTATTAATTAGTTGATAACTTTTTTATTATTACTTATTAAGATACTAGTTAAAAAGATAAAGATTTAAATTTTCACATGTCAATTTAAAATAGATTAAACTTATATATTTATTAACTTATGTATGTCTAAGGAGAATAATTAAAAATTCAATTACCATCCTTTTACATTTTAAAAACCATGCCAACACATTTTGAAGATAATGATTTTTTTGAGGAGAATGCAGAGGAGGGACCCAATTGTTGTGATTCTCCAAAAATTTCAGAGGAGGATGGTTTTTATGTATGTTTAAATTGTGGTTTTGTCTATTCAAGGATTCTTGATGATAGCCCTCGTAGAGCCTTTACTCAAGAAGAAATTCAAAAAAGAAAGAGTAATGAAAGAGTGTACAGCCCTATTGGTCCTAGAACAATTATTAGAGGATCTAGAGATGCAAGAGGGACATTATTAAGTCCGAAATATAAATCAAAGTTTAATAGATTAGCGAAAATCCATCGATCGTTAACAACAAGTTATGAAAGAAATTTATGGATTGCATTACCAAATTTACAACGTTTACAAAAGAGGCTTGGAATACCAGATGCAGTTGCAGAAGACGCACTCCGAATTTATACTCAAACAGTTAAAAAAAAGCTGACTATGGGGCGAAGTATCGATACTTTATTATCAGCTTCGATTTTTGCTGCTTTACGGGTTCATGGTATACCCAGAACTGCAGAAGAAATTACAAAAGTTGCTCAAATTCCTAAAAAAAAGGTGATCAAAAGTTATCGGTTGATTTTGATGGAAGTATTGCCTAAATTAGGGTTAAAAGTAACCCATTTCTCTAGCGAGCGATATGTGGACAAGTTTAATGAAGAATTAAAACTCTCAATGAAATGTCGAAATATAGCTGTTAAAATTATTGAAAAAGCAAGAGAAAGTGGGTTTAATTCAGCCGGAAAGGACCCCAAAGGGATTGCAGCTGCTGCTATTTATATAGGATCTAAAATATGTAATGAAAACAGAACACAGAAAGAAATAAGTAAATTAGCACGTGTTACGGAAGTGACTTTACGAATGCGGGTTAAAGATTTGCAGAATTATGTAAATATGGTCGATTAGCAAATTTATTCGTTCTTCAATTTAAAGTAAAATTTTCTCTTCTTCGAATAAAGGGATTATTTCCAACATTTCTTTAATTTTAGGCAAGAATTTGTCAAAATTATATAGTTTTATATCAATCAGAAACAGAAGTAGCATAATGTAAAATGTCTCTTCAGCCAATTTTTTATTAATTCCTAAGCTATCTAAATAAACTTTAATATTATTTTTAATTAATTTTAAAGGATCTCCTGCCTTTAAAAGAGTTAATCCATGTAAAATTACCATTAAGGAGCTAATCTCAAGATCTTTCCTTTTAGCAAAAGTATATGCTAATTCCAAATATTTTTTCGCTCCCTCCCTAAATTTCTGTGATTCGAGCAATTCTAGTATAGGGGAATAGTATCTTTTTCTCATTGGTGTTCTTTTCTTCAATATTATCTCTTTATCTCTTCTAGCATCTACGGATTTAGCTTGTAGTTTAGCAAAACTTTGTTCAAATTCTATTAATAGCTTTGAATATTTTCCATATTCTTCACGTGACAACATTTCTTTAATTTCCCCTTCTAAAATTTCTTTTTGTTTTGTGAGCATTTCAACTGTAGTTTCACTTTTTTCTTCCTCTTGATATTCTTCTCCTCTTAGTTCAGATAACAACCTTAATTCCTCTTCAAATAAGGGGAGATCTTTAAAATAATCTAATGCTTCTTTGAATTTTTTTTCATCTTGAAAACTTTTCAAATCTATAACATATTCGATTAATGTAACTGCAAATGCTTCAGAAAATAATTTTCCTAATCCAGATAATTCCTTTTTTGTTTTTTCTAATAAAGTTTTAGCATCTTCAAACTTATTTTGATTCATGAGTATTAGACTCGCTATGGCTAAAGAAATTCCTGCTAATTTATATTTCTTAGTTAAATTTAATCGTTTCATTGTATTTTTGTATATCTCAAGCGCCTCCTCATATTGTTGGGTTGTTAAAAAACTCAAACCATCTTTAAAATATCCTCTTTTTAGCCCTTTTCTTTCTTTCATATCATTTTCTTTATCAATTCTAGCCTCTTGTGCTCGTTTTTCGATAATTGAGTCTTTTTCTTTTAATTCTTCACCTTTACGAGTCTCTTTTGCTTTTTTAGCTCTAATTTTGCTTTTCTTTGCTTCAAGCATCTCTATTTTCTTATGGAGCTCTATTTTGTAAGCAGGTTTTTCAATTTTATCATTATAAACATGAGCCAGATGCAAATTATCTAATTCAATATAAATTTCAGTAATTCTTTTATAGATTTTGTTAAAAGTGATTTTAATATTCTCCTCTTTTTCCAAATATGCTGAAGCTATATTTAGAACTTTTTTGATTAAAAATTCTACCCTATTGACAGCAGAAAGATTATCTTCACTTTCCAAAATCTCTAAAGCTTCTCTTTTAATTACTTTTATGAAAAGTAGACTTATTTCTTTAGATTGGTCATATAGCATTTGATTTCGATAAATTTTATTTGAATTATCAAAGGTTTTGTCAATTCTTTCATAATCCTCTATTTCTGTAAGCTCATGTAATTTTTGAATAAACTTTGGAAAGATTCTAATTAAGTATTTTGTCTTCATGTCCACTGAGAGTTCATTGAAAGATATAAAGAAATTTTCAAATTCTAAACCATCCAATAAGACATCTAAAGATTTTGTAATAATTTGGTCTCTTATTTCATCTTTTCCAATACTTCTAAGGTATTCTGCTTGTTTTTTTAACAAGTTTGCGGCTGTTAAATAACTGTTTTGTTTAATAAATTCATTTGCTTCAGTTATTTTTTGAGAGTTCATCTCTATAATTATCTCCTGTTCAACTTCGGCAAAAGATTTTATGACTTGAATTCCTTTATTGATATAATCCTCCACTTCTTTCTTTTTCAAAGATATATATTTATCTTCAAGCTCATCTCTAACTTTTGCTAATTGTTGTTTTAATTTTCTTGAGGTTAATTTATCTATTATAATTGTTGCCATTCTAAAATTATTAACTTCAAAAAATTGATTAATTAAATCTTCTAAAGTTGAATCTAAATTTACCCTTTTTACCTTATAAGAAGTCCACATGTTTTCTATCTCATCATAGGTATTTCTAGCGGCATGATTTTTTAGTTCACTCACTTGTAGTTTTAAAAGTTTAATTAGAACTTCAGTTAATTTATTAGTTAAATCCTTTAATTCATCAAAAAGATCTTCCAATTGATATCTATTGACTGCTTTATATAATTGTTCTCTTGCTAATTCGTAATTATTAGTACTTACCAAATAATCTGCTGCAGCTCCTATCTTATTTGATATTTCTTTTAAAATAATTATGACTTCTTGCTGAGGTAAACTGTTTAGGATTCTAAAGGCATCTTCTACTCTACATGCTGAAATCCAGGAATTTATTGCTAAACTAAATGCTTCGTTAATTAATTTTTTATCTAAGAATTCTATACTTGACCATTGAGCAGCTCTTTCATAGCGTTTAGCTGCCTTTTCATATTCATTCCTTTTGAAAAAAAGATTAGCTTCTCTTATCATGGCTTCAGCATATAATTTCTTGAAATTTACTGATTTCTGCCTATCTACTTTTTCTAAAATATTGCTAGCTTCTAAATATAAATTCATTTTAGAATATAAGTAGGCTGCTTGTTCACTGATTATAAAAAATTCTTCTTTATTGTAAATATCAGCAATTTGGGCAGCCTTCCTAATCGCTTGAGCAGCATAATAATAATTTTGGTTATTAAAATAGATATTAGCCATTTGTATAAATATTGGAAATCTCATCCATGCATTTTCTATATTTAATGGAGTATCTCCATTGATTATAGCTAAGCATAATGATTGAAGAACTTGATGAAAGTCGTTTGGAGAAAGATTTATATATGCTTCTAGGCTAGGGAAATTAACCCATATATGTGTTAATAAATCATTGACAGAGATAGGTAGAATTCCATTTTGATCATAAAACACAATAATTGTAGGGATATCTCGTTTTACTGAAAAAATATCTGGAAGGATCATTTCAAATAGTTCTGATTCTTCCTGGACTGTTGGATTTATAAAATAAATTATACCATCCACCATAGGAATTATTTCATCTAAATCGGCAGAAACACTAATAAGAGCATCAATTTCTAAATCACAGACATTATCTAAGACTTTTATTTCTTTATACCATGAAACATATGTCTCCTTATCTTCTCCAGGCTCACCAAAAGCTCTTGATATATAAAAATGAATAGCATCAGGATCTGAGCCAAGTATTAAAGTTCGAAAATAAAATATTGACATTTTTTGAAGATATAGTTGTATTTTCCAAATTCTATTGATTGATTAATTCTATCTCGGTTATAAAGATTTTTGAACACATAAATTTAATAGTATAAAACATTTGAAAACTATTTAAAAGAATAGAATTCTTTTAATAATAATTAATTGAGTTTGAGAATTTATATTTTTGTTTTGAATTATATATGGAGATTTAATATTGGATTACTTAGAGAGAAATTATCTTATTATAAAGGAACGAATGATAGAGCAAATGGAAAATTCCCTTGTATTAGGAAGAAAACTAATTGATACTGAATTAGACACAGGTCTTTTGAACTTTATAGTTAAACCGATTGTTAAAACTTTCTATGATTATTGGGCAAAAAGTGATGCAAGGTCTGGAACCTTAAGACAAATAAAAATTACATTAGATTCTGGTAGGCAATTATTGCTTAATGGCAAGACTGAAGATAGTTTTATAAAGATTGTTGAAGAGAATTTTCTAAAATATCTCGAAGCAGATCAGACATATGCACAATGCTCACACTCACACAAGAATTATGAACGATTGAAAGGAGTGGCAAAAGGAACATTTGAAAACTATTTAAAAGAAGTAGTAAAGCTTTTAGAAATAAATAATGAAGTAAAAAATTATGGAGATTTATGTCGAGCAGCATTTCCCTTAAAAGAAATAGCTGAAAAAAATTTAATGAAACAATTAGACTATACAGACAAAGGCATTCAAATAGTTGAAGAAGATTCTTCTATTCTTAAACTCCCAATGGGGAGAAAAATAATAGTTAAGGCACTTAGAAGAGGTTTTGAGTTAACTAAAGATGATTTCATTAAAGCTCTCAATGACACATACGATAATAAATAATCAAAATATTAATTTCATAAATAATTTTAACAAATGAACTTGGATAATAACTTTAAATAAATAATCGAACTAAAAAAATTGATAATATTAACAAGAATGGAGTTACATGATGGAATACGTAGAGCGGAATTATAAGATCCTAGAAAAACGGATGATTGAGCAAATGGAAATGTCTCTGAGCTATGGTGAATCAATAATTGAGACAGAATTAGATTCTGGTGTTTTAAATGTTATAGTTAAACCGATTGTTAAGTCTTTTTATAAATACTGGTCTGATGATGCTAAAGTGGGAACATTAGAACAGATAAGAGTCACTCTTGATTCTGCGATGGAATTTATAACAAATGGAGAAGGCTCTAAAGAACAATTGGATAAAATTATAAAAAGAAACTTTCCTATCTATCTAAAAAACGACCAGACATATATCCAGTGTAAAGAAACGCATCGTAACTACAATAAATTAAAAGAAGTTACTAGAAAGTGCTTCATTACACAATTGGAAGAAACTATCCTTTTTTTTAATGTAAAAGATGATGTAAAAGATTATAGTGAATTATCCAGATCTGCATTTAAATCAAAAGAAAGAGCATATCAAGCTTTAATACGTCAACTTGATTACAATGAAGAGGGAATCGCCATTGTCGAACAAGATGATAATATTTTAAAGGTTCCACTTGGAAAAAACATTATCGTAAAGGTACTTCGAATGGGTTTTGAAATGACAAAAGAGAAGTTAATCGAAGAACTTGATGAGATATTTAATTAATTTTTTCTTCAAAATAGTTATTAATTGTCCCAATAATAAAGAAATAAGATGGTATCGTGACAGAATCTCCTCAAAAAGAAGAGCAATACAGCATATTTAGGCGGATATTTTTAAATTTATTTATCATCGCATTCATTACAATATCATATGTGTATATTTCTGAACCTTTTGGCTCAATCTCTTTTATTTATATAAACAATCAGGAGTTTTCAATTCAATTTGGAATAACACTTCTGCTTTTTACATTTTTTTCTGCATTAGCAGGTTCTGTAAATGGTTTAATCACAGGATTTCTAGGTGAGTTCCTCTTTCAATTAGCTTTTTATGATAAATTTTATCTCGAATGGTGTTTCATCGTTGCATTTTTTGGATTTTTAGTTGGTATCAATAAATACCGCCCTTCAAAATACCATGTTAAAAGAAATGTCTTTTATGAATTTTTAGCATTAATTCTTATTTCTTTTATTGTTTTTGGGCTTATTGTTGCTACTCAATCTTTCATTTATGGAGGTTTATTCTCATTTGAAGCTATTTTTGTTAATTATGGCATTAAATTCCTTATTCAAGCACTGATCTCAGTGATCTTTATTGTTCCGTTATTATTATTTTTATATGATAAAGTTCTTGCTAAAGAGGAAAAACATGTATATCAAATGATTTTAACACATCACCCTCTTTCTGCTAGTGATCACACATTCTATCTTAAATTTGGTCGAACTAAAATTTACTTTTGCTCAAGGTGTTCAGGAGTAATTATTGGCGGATTGATTGCTCTATTCACAACCTATTTAATATATAAAATTTATAATGTTGAATTTAGTGCAGAGATTGCTATACTCCTATGCATAATCCTTCCAATACCTGGATTATTTGATTGGGGTACACAAAGGCTTTTATTGAGGAAGAGTACAACGAGATCTAGGTTATTTACTGGTTTTATTATAGGTTTGGCTTTACATTTTATGAGTTTTACATATAAATATTATTTCTACACAATAATAATTCTTATAGTTTACTTTACTATTTTTGGGCTTTTGGTATTTTTCGGTCATAAAAAAGAAATAAGGCTATTAAAAGCAGATTATGATAATTACGTACCTCTTGAGCATAATAATATTGAAGAATGACGCAAAATATTATCTTTATTCATGGACTTGAAAGCTCAGGTGATGGATTTAAAGGACTATTATTAAGAAAACAATTACCTGGTTGCTTAACTCCAAGTTTCAAACCATATATTCCAAAGATTTCAATTAAAAAATTATTAAATGACCGTATGGAACAATTAATTCCAATTCTAAAAGATAAGACTAAATGGATAATTATTGGATCTAGTTTCGGAGGACTTATGGGTGTACTATTTACTTTGAAATATCCTTTAAAAGTTTCAAAATTAATCTTACTTGCTCCATTTTTATCAATTTCTGAATTAATTCCTAAAAATTTTTCTCCAGTAAACATTCCTGTTATTGTTTTTCATGGTAAAAACGATAATGTAGTATCAATAAACCAATCGCTCTCTCAGGCAGAAATACTCTTTAAAAATCTAAAATATAATATTGTTGATGATGATCATTCCCTTCATAACACTGTTGAAATTATAGATTGGCAAAAATTGATCCAAAATATTTGATTTTACTTAATTTGATGCCTTAATATTTCAAAAATTGGACTCCAATTTTTTTAAAATTAATTCTTAACATCTCTTAATTGAGAAAAAGTACTAAAAAATTAATGGAGTAATTTTTGATTGGAGTAATTATTTTGAAAAGATGAGGTTTTGATTAGAAAGGAATGGAATTGTAAATTGTGTGAATTATGGAAAAGAATTTACACAAAACTAAGTCTTTTAGCCACTTACAGTCTCTCCTTAAAGATTTTTTATTACTTTTTAATCCAAAAAAATTAAAGTAAACAAGAATTTATCGAATTATAAAGGTGCTGTAAAACAATATGGCAAAAGTATATATCTGTAGGGAATGTTCTTACGTATTCCCCGACGAGCTCTCTCACTTAATAGAAAGTAATATTCAAGTCTATTGTGAAAGATGTGGTTCTCCTTTCATTTTGGAGGGAGTAAAGTTCAAACCAGCTCCAACTCCTTATATGAGAGAAAAAAAAACATATCATACCTTATCTGAAAGAAAGTCATCTAGTTTAGATAAGTCTATTCAGTTTTTAAATAAGATCTCATTCATCCCATTATTTATTTTCACATGTGTTTCTTTTGGATTAATTGCTGAAATTGCTTTATTTAATTATAATTGGGTTTCTATTCTCTTTGACCGTCTCTTTCATAGTTTTATTGGTTTATTTCTCTTAACTTATAATAGAACTTATATTGCTCATAAAGTAAGAGAGAGAAAGTATAATGAAATTTTTCTAGATTCTTTTTGTTGGGGGATTTTAGGGTGTATTATGTATGGTATTGGAGTAATAATGCTCATTCAAGGAGTTTTTATTTTATTCTATGTTCTGACAGACCCTAAAAATAAAGAATTTAAAATATATGATTATGGTCTGCTCGCAAAAAATTCGTTAAGTTACTTCTCTACTAAAGGAGGGCTCCTAATAGTATTACTTGGTTTATATCGAGGATTTTCAGATGGAATTTATCTCTTAAATGGGGCTAAGAAAATAATAAATTTACCTTTTAACATACAAATTCCTTTAGGATTCTTTATTTATAGTATTTTTCTAATTATCGCACTAGTAATTTTGCTTATTAATAGTAGAATAAAAAAGGAGATTAATGAAAAACAAAAATTTGCGTCCAGTGATTCGGTTAAGTTTATTATATTAGGAATTCTTGGATGTATGTTTTTTGCTGCAGGTATCTTTATATTATTAAAAGGAATCTTAATTCTTTTCTTATCTTTTGGAAAACCAACAGAAAAAGTTCAAGAAAAGGTTGCTTTGGAAAAAC
>JBHLPN010000001.1:18344-32207 GCA_048939445.1 Promethearchaeota archaeon
ATAAAAAAGAAAAGGTAAAAAGGGAAGAGGAATTTGAATTAAAGCTACATGATTCTCTTTTACCTGTAAAAGATGAAAAAGATAAGAAACTTGTCAAAGAATATTTTTCAAAAATATTTTCTGTATTGTCAAAAGATTTAAGGAAACAAATAAATGAATTAAAAATATCTAAAAAAGAAAAGAAAGAATTGTTAGAAGAACTTGTATTTTTAACAAAAGAAGAGCAAGTTAAATATATTGAGGCCATTGTAAGTCTATATAAAGAAATCCCTAAAAAGCTGATTAATAGAATCCGAAAACTCCCAAATGTTAAACCCAGACATTATGATAAGATTGTAGACCAGTTAAAATTTATGGATATTGATGAACAAACAAAATTTGTCCAATTCTTAGAGGAAAACGCCTAAAAATGTCCTTGGAAAAAAAAAGAGAACCAGGAGGTAATAAAGAGAAAAAAAAGTTACAGGAAAGTTCATTTAGGCGTCTTGATTTTAGACCTTTACAAGAACTGAGTGAAATTGAAAAAGAAGAAGTAATAAAAGAGGAAATAGTTGAAGAACTGAGTGAAATTGAAAAAGATGTTTTAGAAATTGCTAAAGAGATACTAAAACTAAAGCGATATGATACAGAATTTGAAATTGAATCAGAAATGCAAATCCAAAAATATCCAATAATTGAAAAATTATATGCCAAATGTATTGCCAAACTTTCTTATAAGAAGGGATATAGTAAAGAGGAATTATTTTTAGCTATTCGAAGTTTAGAAGAGAAGAATTGGATTGTAACAAATGAACGTCGTACTAAGTTAGAAGTCCTTACCAATGAAAAACTTGTAGAGATACTTAATTTTATAAAAGAAAATCCAGGCATCCATGCTAGAAATGAAAAAATTGAAGAAAAATTGAAAATCACAAGAACACCATTCTTAAAACATGTAATGACCCTTGAAAGATTTAAACTAATAAGATCTAAGAAAATTGGAAAGACTTTACACTATTTCTTGGCTGATGTACCTGCTGATTATGATCAATTTAAAATTATCTTTTTAAATCCCTTGATCCCTAAAATATTAGAAGAAATATTTAAGGATGAATTAGTTACTGTCTCAAAAATAGGAGAAACTCTGGATATTTATTCAGGAACAATATTATATCATATTAAAAAATTAAAAGATCTTAATATTGTAAGATCTACTAAAAATAAAGCTGGGAAAAAAATATTTCTTGTAAATATCGAGTTATTAAAGATATATAATGATTTTTTTAAAGAACCTGATTTTTCTCAACTTTTAGTCGGACTTTAGTTCGATCTTATATTAATTCATATTTAATTTTGGGTAATGTATTTATCAAAATTTTGATTGCTTTATCGATTCCATTCTCCATATCAGGATGTATTTCATTTGAATGAAGTAAATCATATTTTGAATGCCCCGGTAAATCTGAAACCGAGAGAATGGAAGCTGTTTTTAGATTATAAATTTTTCCTAATAAGAATAATATTGAGGATTCCATATCAATACCTTGTATATTTATCGAGCTCAATGCACGTACAAAATCTAAACTTTCACAAAATAGAGCATCAGTAGTCCATAAATCCGCTAATTTTACTTTATCGCTTAAGATTGACACACCTTTATTATACAATATTTCTTTTAGAGTTTCATTAGGTTTAGATATGAAAATAGTTTGATTTCCTGTAAACATGGTTTGAAATTTACCCATTGGATTAGAAATTGACTCTAATTCATTCACTATTGATGGATTCTCTCTAAAGTATTGAGGGCTAGTTCCATCATCACAAAAAGCTAATTTAGGGATTAAAATATCTCCAATGTTAATTGGTGTAATTCTATTTTCTATTCCTCCGCATACATCAATTCTAATAAAAATTTTGGCTTTACAACGTCTTAAAGCTTCTACAGCCATCGCACAATTAGGTGCTCCAATTAAAGAACGTACAATACTAACTCTAACATTGTTTATCTCCCCATTATATACTCTACCATAGTTTCTTTTATTTTGTAATTTTTGCAATAATTTTCTCATTACAATTTTGATGGCAGGAAGGATCACAATTTCATTGACATTTGAAGGACTCGTTTCAAGTATCATCCTTACTATTTTCTCATCCACACTAATAAATTTTAAGCCAACATTTAGCAACTCGCTTTTGATTCTATTTAACATTTTCAACCAGATTTTTATTTATCTTAAGAAACTATAAATCCAATTTTAGTTATAATCTATAAGTATTATACTAATTATTTATGTACTTATAATTTTAAAGAATATAATTTAATATCTTAATAAAATACATTTATTTATATAAACTAATGAGATTTTTAGTTTAAAGTGGTTCTTTAATGAAAAATAGGTTCATTGTTGACAATAAAATTACTAATGAATTTGTTGAAGCGTACACTAAAACAACTTATAGGATAATTGGAGAAAATAAACATTCATCCATCAAACCTTGCCACTGGCTTGAGCAGAGATTAGCAACAGGAAGAGATAATCGAAACTGTTATAAAGGTGTGTTTGGAATACAAAGTCATAAATGTTTACAAAATACTCCTTCACTACCTTTTTGTAATCATCAATGTGTTTTTTGTTGGAGAGATATTGAGTTTGGTTCACTTGGAAGTGATTTTGTTGTTGAGGCAGATGATCCTAAACTTCTTATTGATGATATGTTGCGACATCATAGAGATATAATTAAAAATCACTTACCCTTAAGACGGTACATTAATAATTACGAAATAATGCTTGATATTCTCTATTATATGCTTTTGAACAATCAACAAAGCCATAGTGTAGATTCACTTCATAATAACATTCATGTTTCTAAAAATAAAATTGAAAGAGCAGTCACTCTTCTAAAGAACCAAGAATTCATCAAACCAACAGATTATACATATCGTAATTTTATCTTAGATAATGATATTAATTGTTGCATAGGTTCTAGAGACGAGTTAGAAATTTTGATAAATCGGGAATTAACGTCACCTGATGAGATTATGCAAGCACATAATGAAGCGATGACTCCAAATCATGCAGCTATCTCCCTTGATGGTGAGCCACTTTTATATCCAAGAATTTCTGAGTATGTACAAGAATTCAAAAATCGTAATATGACTACATTTATAGTGACCAACGGTACTTTACCAGAAAATATTGAGATGTTAGAACCATTGCCTACTCAGTTATATATCACTTTACCTGCTCCAAATGAACAGGTTTATAAGAAAGTCTGTCGCCCTATGATTAAAAATGGCTGGAATAGAATAATAAATAGCTTAGATTTAATAAATTCTTTATCCTGTAGATCTGTTATAAGGTTAACGGCTATTAAAGACTTGAATTTCAATGAAAATATGATTAATGATTATAGTAGAATTGTAAAAAAAGCAAATCCAAACTTTTTTGAGATAAAAGGTTTTACTTTACAAGCAAAAGCTCTACTAATTAAAGAAAGACTGAAAAGTGAAAAACCAGTCCAGGAATTCTTTCCAGAATATGATTATTTAAGAAACCTTGCTTTAAAATTTGAGAAAATAAGTGGCTTTCCATTAATCTACAAAAATAAAGCGAGTAGAGACTTTCTATTCGCGGTAAATTGGGATAAAGATAAGGATCCTAAAATAAATGGTATATAATTTTTTATGCATAAAAGTTTATGATAAATGTTCTTGAATTAAACGTTTTAATTTTGTTAAATTAGTTTTTTTTAATGCTGAGAATTCCAAGTATGGTATTTTCAAACTTTCTTTGGTTGAATAATTATCTACTTGAATCAAATTCAAACCATATTCTTTCGCTGATTCAATAAATAATTTTATTATTTTTATTTTATCGAGATTGGAAATCTTATCAATTTTATTAAAAATTATAAGAAGAGGAATTTTAAATTCGCTTAGAAATTGAATTAATTCAAAATTTAAAGGGATAGTTTCCTTATTTTGAATGTAATACTTCTGGATCTCATCTTCAATTCTTAAAATATTCAATATTATTAACGCAAAAAAATAATCTTTAAAATGCTTTTCAATATGAATAACAATTTGTTTTTTTATATGTTCTCCTCTTCTACGACTAGAGCGATTAATATATCCAAAACCAGGAAGATCAACAATATTATAAGGTAAATTCTCTTGGGCAATAGATTTTATCAATAAAGTGCTGCCTGGAGTTTTGCCAATTTTACCCTTAAATTTTCTAGGATTGGGCATTAATAATCTAGTTATTGAACTTTTCCCTACATTTGAATTTCCTATAATCAATAATGATTGCTTTTGATTCATTTTATTACAAAATAAATTTAAAACTTAGATATCAAGAAAATCTTCATCTAAAAAATCTTTAAACATTTTTTTCTTCTCTTCTTCATTTATAATAGGTCTTGTGCTTATAGGTTCACCCGCATCCTCTAAAATTTCCTTGAGACTATTAACACTGACATTGATTTTAAACTTCCCATCTCTTAGAAATCTTACGATTTGCTTATCATTCAAATTTAGCCTTAAAAGATAACCCAAGCCAAAATAAAACTGGTGTTCAGGGATAGGATCAATTGGAGATTTACTTGTTACTTCTTTTAAGACATCATATAATAATGCTTTTGAAGCAATATGGTCTTCAACATTAAAAGCTAAATAATAAAGTGCGTGGTACCATATCTTATCACGTCTACTCTTAACATAATCTAAAAATTTTTCAGGTGTAACAATTTCCTTTTCTTCTAATTCTTTTCTCTTTAAAAGTTCTTTTTTAATCCTTTCTTCTAATTCTTTAGAAACTGCTTGAGTAGACTGAATTTCATCTACTTGTTGGGGTATATCCTCAATTTCTTCATGTTTTACTTCTTCTATAGCTTCTTGCATCTCTTTTAATTCATCAAAGTCAATTTCATCCATATCAGAAAAATCGGAGATCATACTTTCTTTAATTTCTTCTTCTTCTTTAAATTCATCCAAAACATTTATTTCTGAAGAAATTTCTTCTCTAATTAAACTATTTCCAGCACCCTCTTCACTTTCCTTAACCTTAGCAATTGCATCTTGTATCTCTTTAAGCTCATCCATGTCTAAATCATCTAAATCCGAAAAATCTGACTCGAGTGTTTCCATATCTCTAAGATATACTTCTAGATCATCTTCTTCCGTTTCATTTTTTTCCAGATCTTGTTCTTCGCTTTTTTCTTCTTGTTTTTCGTTCATTGTTAATTATAATAATGTTTTAAAAAAAATCTTGATATTTGTATAATTAAAATATTGATATTCGTATAATTAAAATTGTTCTAAATATTAATAGACTTTAGTATGGAAAAAATTAACTTAGAAAAATATAAAGGGATAATATGGGACCTTGATGGGACTATATACGATATTACAGCGGCAATAAAGAAAGCAGTTGATGATGCGATTGAAAAATATAATCTAACGGTTAATCGCAACGAAATTATGGAAGAAGTTGCCCATTTAATCGAAGAGATCCAAAATTATCCAGTACCCAAAATTTTACTTAATTCGTATGAGTTATTAAAAGTAAATTTTTTAGAGAATATCACATTTTTCAAAAAAATACGTATCGCGATTTTCTTATTTAATCAATTCAATAAATATAAAGAAGCTGAATCTACTGTTTTTGAAGGAGTAGATGAATTAATAAGGTCTCTCTTCAACAAAAAATTGAAAATGGCAATTCTAACAAATAATAAAAGCCAATATGCTGATGATGTTCTAGAAAAATTTAATTTAACAGAATTTTTTAACATAGTTATAGGGTTTAATGATGTTTCAGAGGTTAAACCTAATCCTGAAGGAATCCAAAAAATTCTAAATAATTGGAATATAAAACCATCAGAAGCTATCTTCATAGGAGATATGACAACTGATGTTGATGCTGGAAAAGCAGCAAATGTGAAGATGGTATGTGTCGCAAGTGGGCTCGCTCAAAAAGAGACCTTAAAGGAACATCAACCTGATATCCTAGTAGAAAATACCGAGGAATTAATTAAATTATTTAATATATAATTTAGAAATCGTTAGACTTATTTTCAACATCTTATTTAGAAGAAATTACTGCGACTGCAGCTACATTAGGAAATTTAGCTGATGAACTTAAAAATGGTTTAAACATTAAGAAGCAATTTTTCTTGAGAAGAAATTATAATATTCACCTAAAAATATATTGCAATCTTATATTAATTTTAATTTCAAATATCTTATATGATTCTTTAAAATTATTTGGATTTGTGTATTGTAAAAATTTAAAATACCTAATTTTCACTATTTAAGAAACAAATAAGAGAGATAAGTGAATGACATGAATACCGATGAAAAAGGATATGGCTTTAAAATTACTGTTATTGGGGACGGATCCGTTGGCAAAACTTCATTAATTAAAAGATACACTCAAGGCTCTTTTCAAAAGGAATACATCTCAACATTAGGAACGCAATTTTCTAAATATGAAGAAATTATTGATGGGGAGAAAGTTGAATTGTTTCTGTGGGACATAGCTGGACAAGATTCATTTCAAGCACTACGACAAAGGTTTTATACAGGAAGTAGTGGAGCTATAATCGTTTTTTCTCATGCTCCGGATCAAGTTGAGAGTTTTACTAATGTAGTTAAATGGCTTGATGATCTTAAAAGACATTGTGGAAATATACCAATAATATTATTTGGAAATAAAGTGGATTTGGTAGATGAGGGCGTATTAATTTCAAATCCAAACATAGCAACTTCTGATGTAAATGTAGAACAATTTGCAGAATATAATAGCTTTATTGGATATTATAAAACGAGTGCATTAACTGGTCAGGGAGTAACTGATGCTTTTAAAGCACTTGTCAAAAAATTATATATGAGAGCTAAAATCTCAAGTTTTCCTTAAACTTAACTTGTTAATTTTATGGTTGGTACTCGTTTTTAACGCATAATTTCTTTTAATTGGATCTTAATCGTTAATAATGTTTAAAACTTCTTGGTTCTTAAAATAACTTTAACTATAGCAATTTTAAAAATCAGGTAGAGAGAATGACACTGGATATAACTCTAAATTCTTTATATATTTGTGTCAAAGAAATGGATCGTGCAATCAAATTTTATGAAAGTTTTTTTGAACAACCCGTTTTTAAAAAAGATCAAATTTTCAGCATTTTTAACATAAAAGGTTTTAGATTTTGCCTTTTTAATAACAGTAAGGTCAATGAAAATGTTACCTGGGGAGATAATTGCTTGCCAAGTTTTGAAGTTAATGATATAAATAAAGTAATGGAAAAGCTTAAGAAATTAGACAGGAAAATAGTATTTCCTCTAACAAAAATACAAGATAATTGGGTATTAGAATTTAAAGATACTGAAGGTAATGATATAGAAGTTTATTGCAAAATAATATGAAAAAATAACAATAAAAAAAGATTTTAGGTTCGTTTGTAAATAAAACGTTCCCAACTCTTTCTGGAAGGCATTTCTTCGGGCATTCCTTTACGTCTGCGGATTTCCATAATGAGATCTTCCTCTAAGCTTCCAGGTACTTTCTCAAAACCTTTGAACTCATATCCAAAAAAGGCTCTTCCTTGTGTAGAACCTCTAATATCGTCAGCGATTCCAATTGTCTCCGCTGCTGGAATCTGACCTTGAATCCTTACATATTCTCCTTCGGGAATTACATTGGTTATTCTCCCTCTTCGCTTGGTTATGATTGCAGTGACTCCACCCTCTGTTCCTTGGGGTGTCTTAATATCAATTCTTTGAATTGGTTCATAGAGATGAGGATCAGCATCCAACATCGCTAAGGACATTGCTGAAAATGCCATTCCAGCAATTTGTCCATATTGTGTATGTCTAGGGTCTTCATGAATAGTCATATCTGTAAATACAACTTTAAATCCTGTAGCAGGTTCTTTTGCCATTATACAATTACCAAGCCAATCTCTAAATGCAGCTGATAAATAAGATCTAACACGATCAAATCGTTGTAGACCTGCAGCACCATTTACAAGCACACTTCCATGATAAACATCTACAACACGTCGAGCTTCTTTTGCATCCCAACCTGCTTCTTCTCTCAAAATCATAGCTCTATCCTTCTCGTTTTGTAAGTCATTTACTTTACCAGTATCGATTAAATGCTCAGTAGCTTCATCCAAAGGTTCTACATATAGAATCATTCTATTGTGAGTATTCGGCGATTTTGTATAATAATCTGGACTTTTTTTAGTAATTTTCTCTCTGTATACAATTATTGGTTCTCCGATGTTAATTTGAACTTGATTATTTATTCTTTTGGTTAGGATTTCTATTTGAAGAGGATCTATTCCGCTAAGGATAAATTCTCCAGATTCCTCATCTCTTCTATATTCTGCGGTGGGATCGGCTTTTAACCATTTGCTTACAACATTATCCAATTTATCAATTTCATGGGGATCTTTTGGTTTTATGCTTCTTGACACGACCGGCTCACACGCATAGTGGATTTTTTCGAATGATGGAATTCTCTTCTTTTCTTCTTTATCTTTAGGTACATCATTTGTTAGCATAAACGTTTCCCCAGAAGGACAGATAAATCCAAATAACGCAAATAAATTTCCTGCAGGAATCTTAGAGATATCTAAAATATCTGTTATTTCCATAACGCCAAGTCTTTTCACTCTTTGACTAGTATCACTATTTATTAAATAAATTGAATCAGTTTGATCAAATGTGCCTGAAAACACACGACCTATAAGTGTAGCTTGATAATTCCTCTTAGGATCCAAAAATATTTTTGTAATCATACCATATAGTGGTCCTTTTGGATCACTCTTCTGTAAAGCTTGACCTAATTTGGAATCTAAGTCACCTCCCCATACATGAGGGATTCTATACTTGGCAGCAGACACAGGATCAGGAAGGTGATCTACAATCATTCTTAACATTGGCTCATCCAAGGGTAAATTGTCTCTTAACCATTGAATATCTCCTTCATTATATTTCTCAAACACATCTTGAGGTTTCATACCCTTTTCAAGTAAGATCTCATAAGTAAAACCCCATCCATGTTTAGCTGAACCAACAGCAACAGAGTTTTTGGCGAAATCAATATTCCAATCCGATCCTTCAGGTCTAACCTTTTTAATTAAATCATTTACTTCCCGAGTAATTTTATCGATTTTAGCAAAAGTCTCTTGAGGACTTAGTTTCAATTCGCTTATTAATCTATCAACTTTATTAATAAAAAGAACAGGTTTACAAAATTCTTCACCTATAGATAATCTAATGTTCGTTTCAGTTTGAGTCATAACGCCTTCAAGAGCGTCTACTAAAATTATGGCTCCATCCGAGCCTCTGAGGGCTCTAGATACTTCTCCAGTAAAACTTATATGGCCAGGAGTATCATTAAGTTGTATTATATATGGTTCTTCATCATCAGGCTTTCTAGGGTCGTTGAATGCTAACAACACTACAGATGTAAAAATAGTTATGCCTCTCTCTTGTTCTTCATCGTCTGAATCAGTCATTTGAAGTTGGCCAGCGTCTTCAGGTCTCATGAGTCCAGCTCTACGTAATAAGTAATCTGTGGCGGTAGTTTTGCCATGATCAATGTGGGCAGTTATACTGAAGATTCTTTTCTTTTCGTATGAACCAGAAGTAACCAATTTAGCGATTTCGTCTGGGTTCTTTACTTTAACCATTGTATATTCACATCATACAAACTATAGTTAATTCTAATGTTATAATTAAAGAAGAAAATACAAGAAATCATAAAAGTTTTATGATTCTATTAGATAAATTAATAATTTCAGTTATAACAGATTATTGGGAGCAATAAAAAATTCAAATTTATTTAAGAAGATCTGTTTGTATTATAATTTTAATAATCCCTAAGGCTTACGGTATCTTAGATATCGAGAGGTAAAATAATATTTCTCAATATATATAATGCTTTTTTTCCTGTGGAACTTATTGTGTTATATGCGTTTGAGATATTGGTTATCTTCAAATTATCAGAAATTTTATCCTTAACAAATTCCTTTAGAAATTCATAAAAATGATTAAATTCTCTTTGAGTTTCTACCCACAAGTAGCCATCTTTTTCAAAATATCTTGGATTTTTTTTTTTAAAATTAATAACATGTTGTTTATCTGTAATTGGAGGACCTTTACGAATATAGGATTCAGAGATATGAGGTTTTTCACAATAAATAGCTAGGCTATATTGATTCTTCTCATCTTCAAAATACATTTCATACAGAATTTTACCAAATCGATCAACATGAGAAAATTCTTTTTGTCCATTAGCTTTAATACTTGCTCCTAGTGAATATAATTTATCTCTATTAATAGTATAATGGATTTTAGGTTCAGTATTTTCCAATTCAATAATATAAGTGTTAGAGAGAAGTGGATCTTCTTTAATTGATAGATTTATTTCTGGAATTGGTTTAATTTCAAAAAATTCTAGACTTGGTTGTTTCAAAAATTCACTAATTTTTTGATTACAATATTTATATGCTCTTTCGGATATTGCTGAAGCAACATTTCGATTTTTATCAATAGGATCTATGATAATAAGATAATCATTTTGAAAATGGACGATTTTAGCTAATTCTTCCTTATTTCTGTTATAATAATCTAGTGGTTTCTTATCTAATTCATCAAAATTCTTAAGAAGATTTATTAAATCTTTAAAATAGAAGATTAATAATTCAGCACTGTAGCCAATAAAACCAACCATACCTACTGCACTTTTATCACCATAAGAATAACAAGCCTTAAAGAACTGTTTTAAAAGCCTTACATCATTTTTTTGTTCAGATGTTAATTTGTCTCTAACAAAGGAACCGTGCCAAGGAGACCTATCAACCGCAGTGATAGGTCCATATTTATTAATATACTCTAATTCCAAATCAAAATATAAAACAATATCAATCTTTACTCTTAAATTGTCTATAATATAATCTACTGTTACATATGGATGTTCAGCATATAAAAGGCGGGGATTTTGAAATTTATCTAAAGTAAGACTCTGAAGAATCCAATTTTTACATAGTGCTAAGAAATCTTTTTTTGACTCTTTTTTTAATTTACTTTTACTCAAACCGTTATATTTATGTTTATATTGATTATAATCTAGTCCAATGAAAAGATCAATGTCAAAATCATTTTTTAATTGTGTTTGTTTGATTCCAGTTGATCCTTGAGGTTCAATTCTAGTATAATTAAAATTTAATTTATTAGCCTTTTTTCTTAATAAATCTATTAATTTCTCAGTGATCCCATTGATTAATTCCAATTCTTCATTTGTAGGAATTATTCTATTTAAAACTTGGCTAAAAATTTGATTTATTGAAGTCATCAAATTAAGTTGATTACAGTAAGTTAATATTATTAATTCTTTCGTCTTATTGAATTTTGATTTATGTAATAAAATAATGAAATAAATCCTAAAAAAAGATTGATTATATGACAATTACAATCTTTGTAACTTATAAAGTAAAAGATGGTAAAATGGAAGAAGCTATTGAAGATTTGAAAAAAATTGTTCCAGGGTTGAGGAAATCTGCACCATGATTAATAGAGTTTATTCCTTATACTGCCAGATGGCATAAAAATAAGAATCTCTTGACTTTTTTTATAAAATATGAAAATGTGAAGGCATCAAAAGAGTTTGTTAAACTTTGGTTAAAGGAAGCAAAAAAAGTTGGTTTCAATCGGCTTTTAGAACCTGAATCAGATGAAAAAATATGTGACAAAATTATATAAGAAGTATATGATTACAAGATCAAAATCCCCACCAAGGATGGGTTGTTTTTCGCATTAAACTAATAAATTCTCGTAAAGCTTGTTTTTGATCTGTGGTTAACTCATCAATAAATTTACCCATTAATTGTCTAACATGAGATTCTGGGACGTTAACATATAATGTTTCATCTTTTCCTATATCCCTACCTATTTCAATACCGCGGATAGAGATTGCTGCCTCAGAATCTTTAGTTGCTTTTTCGATAGTTTGGCCTTTATCTTGAATTTGATGTACTCTCCTCACTCTCTTACCCTTGTCGGTTATTAATGGAACTTTTGGATATAAAGTGCCTGCTTCAACATGTACGCCAAATACGGCAGGATCTGAATTTCTAAATATAAAATCTGGAAGCATTTTTATTTTTGCGGGTAATATAAGTTCACTTAACCCTTTAGCTGTATCTTCTGCTTTTCTCGTTTCAGCATACTCAATATATTCTTCTAATAAACGATATATAACATTATTAGTAAATATTCTTATATTTTCATGAATAGCTTGTTCATTAGCTTCAGGTAGTATCGGAATATTAAATCCTAACACTGCTGCAGAATATGGATCTAATTGCCTTACAATAGTTGCATTTATTACATCTTCTTTTTTTATTGGTCCAACGTCGGCAACACTAATTTTTACACCATTTTTTGTAAAGAAATTTTCTAAAGCTTCGAGTGAACCTAAAGTATCTGCCTTTAGCACTACTCCTGCTTTATCGGTTTTTATCCTAATGCTTTCTACTTCTGATTCAATTTCTCTATATACAGATTCTTCTTCGGAAGGATCCACAATACTTCTAAATGGAGAACCTGCTACAACATCATCAATATTAGGCGCCAGAATTTTAATACCAGCAGCAGCACTTATAACATCAACAGAATCAAATTTTTGTCTAGGATCTCGTATTTCGTCTAATGGTTTAGGAGTTAATAATGCTCTTGCTTTTGATTTAATAGGTTTTTCTAATCCCCCCACGATAAAATCATCACCTTTATTAATTACTCCATCGTAAATGAGAACATCAATTGTTTTTCCCTGTCCTTTTTCTTTTTTAACTTCTAAAACAACACCTTTAGCAGCCCCTTCAGAAAATCTAAGATTTGTCGTTAAATATTGCTGAACCAATCCCATTAAAATCATTAAAAGTGTTGAGATACCTTCTCCTGTTTTACCACTTGTTGGTACAATCGCGATTTTTTTTGTAAAATCTTTTATTTTATCATATCGATCAATTCCCTTGAATCCTTCTTCTAGAAAATTTCCTACTATCTGTAAAATTTTTTCATCCAAAAAGTCTTTAACATGAGGTTTTTGAGAATTATAGGAATCGAGAAAATCTGCATCCTTTATTGATTTCCATCCAGAGATTCTATCTATTTTATTAGCTGCAATAACAAAAGGTGTTTTTCTTTCTCTCAAGATCCGAACAGATTCCCATGTTATCGGCATAGTTCCAGCAGTGACATCGATAACTAAGATTGCAATATCCGCAACAGCACCACCTCTTCTTCGTAGGTTTAGAAAAGCTGCATGCCCTGGAGTATCTACTACTAATATACCTGGAAGTTTTATTTCTTTTTCAGCAAACTCCTGTTTAGATTTTCTTAGAAATTCTTTTATATCTCCAGTAGGGAAATAAGAAGCGCCGATGTGCTGGGTAATTCCTGCAGCTTCTCTTTGTTGAACAACGGTACCTCTAATATAGTCTAAGATAGTTGTTTTTCCATGGTCAATATGGCCAAGAATACACACTATTGGGGCTCTTATTATCTTATTATCAACTTCAGTCATTTTATATCACTTGGTTCTAAATATATTTTTTAAAACCTATCAATCAATTATAGTATAAAGTTATTTAACATTGGTTTAGAACTTTATTTTAAAAATTAAGGTAGCGTTGATAAAATATTAGAATTTAGTTATTGTTTAGATATTTTTTTAAATATTGGGCTGTGAAAGAAGATTTATTCTTGATAATATCTTCTGGAGTACCCTCCGCAATTATGTTTCCACCTTTTTCTCCACCTTCAGGTCCAAGATCGATAATATAATCAACAGATTTTATTATATCCATATT
>JBHLPN010000001.1:32307-49669 GCA_048939445.1 Promethearchaeota archaeon
AAAAAATACATTTCTTTAAGGATATATCCCGTTCCTTTACACTTTTTACAATGTCCAGCTTTCGTATTAAAACTAAATCTACCTTTTTTGTAACCTCTCTCTCTAGATTCTGGTAATCCTGCGAAAATTTCTCTAATATAATCTAAAGCTTTTGTATAGGTTGATGGAACTGAACGAGGAGTTCTGCCTATAGGTGATTGATCTATGTTAATAATTTTATCGATTTTTTCATACCCTAAAATCGTTTTAAACTTTCCTTCTTTTATTTTTGAACTACGTTTATTTATTAAATTATGAAGACCCTTATATAAACAATCAATTATTAAACTAGTTTTACCTGCTCCCGAAACTCCCGTAATACAGGTGAATAAACCTAAAGGAATTCTTACATTTATGGCTTTTAAATTATTTTCTTCTGCTCCTTTTATTTCAACAAATTCTCTATTGATAGTACGTCTACTTTTTGGTATCTGAATCTTTTTCTTCCCTGATAAATATTCTCCAGTCAAAGTTCTTGAATTAATGATTACTTCTATTGGCCCTTCAGCCACTACTTCACCTCCCTTCTCACCAGCTAGTGGTCCTAAATCGATGATATGATCCGCACTACGCATTATTGCCTCGTCATGTTCAACTACTATAACGGTATTCCCTAAATCCCTTAACTTTTTTAACATTTTGATAAGTCGATTAATATCTCTTTGGTGCAAACCAATACTTGGTTCATCCAAAACGTATAATACTCCTACAAGGCTAGATCCTAATTGAGTGGCTAATCTAATTCGTTCTGCTTCTCCAACAGACAAAGTATCTGAACGACGGTTTAATGATATATAATCCAATCCTACGTTTTCAAGAAATGATGATCTATCTAATATTTCTTTTAACACTTCTTTAACGATTGTTTTTTCAGTCTCATTTAATTGTAATTCTTTGAAAAATTTTAAAGAATCTTTCACTGATAAAGCAGATAATTCGGTAATATCAAGATTATTTACAGTTACAGCTAAACTTTCTGGTTTCAACCTTTTACCATTACACTGAGGGCAATCTACCCGATTCATAAAACTTTCATAAACATCTCGAGCCCATTCTGAACGAGTTTCCATATATCTTCTGTGAAGTATTGGAATAATTCCCTCAAAAGGTCTCACCACCTGCCAAGAAGATTTAAATTCACTATTATGATTTCTATAATCGTTATTATCACTCTCAAAATGAAAATTAATCGATTCATTTTCTGATCCAAACAATATTTTATGAAGCTTCTTAGGATCAATATCTCTGATTGGAGTTTTATTTGCATTGAATCCATAATGTTTAGCAACTTGTACTATTGTTTGCCAGGAATAACCACTATCTGATCCAAATCCTGGAATATCTCTAATTGGCGTTTCTTGGAGTGGAACATCTAAATCATTTCCTAGAAGTAATCCATAGTCAAATTCCATTACATTACCTAAACCACTACAATATTTACAACTCCCATGTGGAATGTTAAAAGAAAACATTTTATGATCTAATGGAGGAAACGAAATTCCACAATCAACACAAGCTAAATGTTCTGAATAAACCTGTTCCCCCTTTTGTACAATTTCAATATTGACAAGACCTTCCGTCAAATCTAATGCCATTTCAATAGAATCTGCTAATCTTGTCTTAATATCCTTCCGCATTACTAATCTATCAATAATAACATTGATATTATGCTTTACATTCTTTTCCATAGAGATATCTTCATCTAAAGTGTATTGTATACCATCGACTTCTACTCTAGCATATCCTTGTTTCTTTAATTCTTGTAAAAGTTCCTTATATTCGCCCTTTCTATCCCTAATCACTGGAGCTTTCACAATAAATTTTTCATTTTCTTTAACAGAGTTTAATACTTGCTGAATTATTTGTTGGGGAGTTTGTGGCTTTATTTCTTTACCACAATTGGGGCAATGTGGGATACCGATATTGGCAAATAATAATCGATAATAATCATATATTTCCGTTACAGTCCCTACTGTACTTCTAGGATTTTTAGACAAGGGTTTTTGTTCAATTGCTATCGCAGGGGATAAACCTTCGATAGAATCCACATCAGGTTTATCCATTTCTCCTAAGAACTGTCTAGCATAACTTGACAATGATTCAAGGAATCTTCGTTGCCCTTCGGCATATAAAGTGTCCATTGCTAAACTGCTCTTTCCACTTCCGCTAATTCCTGTAATTAAAACTAGTTTATTACGTGGAATTATAACATCAATGTTTTTTAGGTTATTCTGCCTTGCTCCTTTTATTATTATTGAGTTTTCACTCATGTTATATTCTATGTACTATCAATTAAAATTAACAGAAAAATTTCATGCTTCTATTTTATTTGTTTCCTTAATTTCTTTAATTCTATCTCTTAAATAAGCAGCGTCTTCAAATCTTAGTTCTTTTGCTGCCATGAACATTTTATCTTCCAGATATTGAATAACAACTTCAATCTCTCCTTCTTTTTCTAACTCTCTCATTTTTTCTTTAACTTTTTGTTTAAGTTTTTTAACTTCTCTGTCTTTAAAATCTTGCTCTTCTGATAGAGACTTTAAAATGTTTTTTTTAATTGTTTGAGGAGCAATTTTATTCTCTTCATTATACCTTATTTGTTTATCTCTTCTTCTATTTGTTTCATCAATCGCTGCCTTCATAGCAGCAGAAATCCTATCTCCATATAAAATTGCTTTTCCATCAACATTCCTTGAAGCCCTACCAATTGTTTGTATTAAAGAACGAGTATCTCTTAAAAACCCTAATTTGTCTGCGTCCAAGATTGCAACTAATTGAACTTCTGGTAAATCTAAACCTTCTCTTAAAAGATTAATACCAACAAGAACATCAAAAGTTCCATCTCTCAATTGACGTAAAATTTCAAATCTTTCAACAGTATCTACTTCTGAGTGCAAATATGTGATTTTCAATCCAAGTTCATTATAATATTCTGCGATATCTTCAGCCATTCTCTTTGTGAGAGTTGTTATAAGCGTTCTACCCTTATTCTTAATAACTTTCCTAATCTCACCTAATAAATCATCAATTTGATTTTTAGCAGATCTTATTTCTACCATTGGATCAACGAGACCAGTTGGCCGAATGATTTGTTCTGCAGATACCCCTGTACTTTTTTCTAACTCATAATCTCCGGGTGTAGCACTCATAAAAATAACATAGTTTATTTTTGTTTCCCATTCTTCAAATGTAAGAGGTCTATTATCGTAGGCACTGGGTAAGCGCCATCCATAATCTACAAGGTTATTTTTACGAGAACGATCTCCACCAATCATTCCATGGATTTGTGGGACTGTAATGTGAGATTCATCAACAACAATTAAAAAATCATCAGGGAAATAATCTACTAAAGTCATAGGAGGTGTACCTGGTGGCCTGCCATCTAATGGTCTAGAATAATTCTCTATCCCTTTACACCAACCCATTTCTTTCATCATTTCTAAATCAAATTTAACTCTCCTCTCAATTCGTTGCGCTTCAGCATATTTCTTCTGACTTTTGAAATATTTAATTCTTTCTTCCAGTTCTTCTCTTATTAACTCTAGAGCCCTCACTTTATTTTCTTCTGGAATTATAAAATGTGTTGCAGGAAATACTCTATAATTTGGTACTTTTTTCATTGGATTATTGGATATAGGATGAATCTCTGTTATTGATTCAATTTCATCTCCGAATAACGAAATTCTTACAGCATTGGTTAAATATGCCGGGTAAATATCGATTATATCTCCTTTTACTCGTACAATTCCAGGTTTAAATTCAATATCGTTTCGTTCATAATTCATTTTTACCAGTTTCTTTAAAATCTCGGATCTCTCTATTGTCATACCTACTTCCATATAGAGAGCAATTTTCTCCCAAAGATCTGGATTCCCCAAGCCATATATACATGATACAGTTGCTACTACGATAACATCTCTTCGAGTTCTTACAGCATGGGCCGCAGCAAGTCGTAATCGTTCAATTTCTTCATTAACACTAAAATCTTTTTCAATATACAATCCAGAAACTGGCATATATGCCTCAGGTTGATAATAATCGTAATATGACACGAAATAATGAACTGCATTATTAGGAAATAGCTCTTTTAATTCATTATATAACTGAGCTGCTAACGTTTTATTAGGTGCCATTACTAAGGTTGGTTTCTGGATTTCTTGAATTATATTTGCAATTGAAAAAGTTTTTCCAGTCCCAGTCGCCCCTAATAATGTTTGAAATCGTTTTCCTCCTTTAATATACTTAGCAAGTGTGGCGATAGCTAAGGGCTGATCTCCAGCAGGTTTGAAACTAGTTTGTAATTCAAAACCAACGCTCATGGAACTTAATTAATAATTATTGTATAATTCTATAAATATATGAAAGTTAATATATAAAAGACAAGTCTATAGATATTCTAATGTATAGTATCTTATGATTTTTACTAAAAATAGATAATTATTAAAAAAATTAAGTTTAGATTTTGTTTATGTAACAGTTACCTCGTAGGTGTCTTCAGCTCCTTCTATACTGCGAACGATTATAACTAACTTATCTCCAGGAGTAATAGGACCGAGTTTAGATTCAATTATACTCATAGCTATTGTTAATTGTATAAAACCTCCTGCTTCGATTTCATAAATTAGTTCATTAAAAGCACCTAGGGAAAAATATGTATTATTAATGTAAACTGAATCAATAGTAACATTTAGTTTTCCAACATTGTTAATCAAAATAGTTAGATCTCCTCCATCAACAGCAGATGTTCCACCATCGTCAATAATTATATTGTAATACGTAGAATCTACATATGCATAGAATGTCTCAATTACTTGAGCTGTACCTGTAGTTGTTACCTTTATTTCAACCTCAGTAGATTCATTTATTTTTAAACTTGGAAAATCAAATGTAATAATAGCACATTCTTGTATATCTAAAGAGGAATCACCATAAGTATAATTAATATTGCTCACTATTGTATTGTTGATATAAATATTATCAATATTGATGAGTTCGTTTCCCGTGTTTTTTATTAGTAATTTTCCTGTTTCATTTGCATATATAACAGATGTTGTCAGACCTTGAACATTCTTTATTATACTTATATCTTGTTTGTCGGCAACTGTATGAATATATCCAATATCTGAAGCTACTGTTGTTCCGAAACTTCCAGTAACACATACTAATATTTCTTCATTAACATCTCCACTAACATAATTAGTCGCGTCTACTATAATTACTTCTTCCTCATTGCTCCTTATACTTAAATTTCCACTTTGGGTATAAAAATCCTCGAACTCAACTTCATTAGCAGGATCAACACCATTCAAATAAACAGAATCTAACACAAATATAATTTCTCCGGTATTTCTGATATTGATTCTTAAGAATGTGCTTCCGTTATCGTAAGTATATCCATAAGACTTACTAAAATCGATTGGAATATGTTTCCTAAAATGATCATTGAAAGTAGCTAAAACTTCAGGAGATAAAATCCGGTCTTCACTCAAAATTGATAGAGAATAGTTTTCCACATTGGATGTTAATAAAATTTCATCGAATATATTGTTTGGAGTAGCTACACCGATCTTATTATAGTTTCTGATAGGGAAAAAGCTTGTTGCAGCATCTTGAATAAGAATATAAGCTTTATCCTTTGGCTCAAGGACCGCAGTGCCACTTAAATAATCAATGTTCTCTGGATCAAACCTGTTTTCTATAGTGTCATTATTTGCATAAAACCTGTCTAAAACAACAATAGAATCTCCAATATTTTCTACTTCAAGGTATAAGTCAACTGTGGAAGGATCCTTCTGGATAACTATACTATTTTCCTTATTAATTCTAATTTCACCTACTTCTGCCTCTTTAACAAAAAAGTTGCTAGTACCATTCTTAAAGACGTATGGTCTGTCATATAACGCTTTTGATTCAGCGGTGACATCTATTCTGACAACATCATCTTTCTGGAAGCCAGCACCTTCAAGATCAACCCATACGAGATCTTCAGAACCATGTGTAACAGTTTGGTTTCCGCTACCCATTACAAAATCATAATTAACTCCATTAACTTCTACATTATTGATTTGTAAATCTTTTGTTCCGGTATTTTGCAATTTAAATGTAGCATATCCACTATCAATTACCTCTGGGTTTTTAACAATAAAACTTGAATCTAATACAGTATAATCGATCCTATACAGCTTTACCAAATGGGAAAGAGAGAAATATTGTGGAATAAATATCATAGAATCGTATGCACCATTCTCAGGGATATGAGTTACCCATAAATTACCATTATCATCGGTTCTCCTATTTATCTCTGTAGTATAATACTGTTCAATTTGGTTCCTAGCATCTTCGGTATGAGTAAGTTCTCCTGCAAACAAAAGTTTTACTAATTGACTTTGAAACCATGCAGGTCCCACCATTCCAGAAGATTCATTATAATAATCAGCCATGTTGAAAACGCTATTTTCTGCCCAATTATCTTCTTCCCAACCTAATTGTTCATAAAAAGCATAATTGTCATTACAAATTTGGAGCATCCATGTCCATTTTCCCTCGTCTCCTCCTAATTGTGTAATTAGAAATCCCCAATATACCAAAACATAATCTGCCTGCAGCCTCCGAAGCGCCTTTGCACTATAAATTTCATTAGTTTGCATAAATGCCATTCCTGTCAATCCTATTCTTGAATGGTTCCAAGTAGCATTGTCATTTACAGTTGTTACATTCCCTACAGGTGTAAGCCAGTATCCATAATCCCACCATGAAACTACTACATCTGTACCCTTCAAATTATTTTTCATCCACGCTAGAGATTCTTCCCAATCGTGAAGAGAACCACCTGGCATCATTTGAGCATATGACATCTGATCCACAGCGATGTCACTTGCATGAACAACTTGAGCTACACATAAAAATCCAATAATAAAATATACAGCAAAAACTTCTGAACTCCCTATAGTTCCTTTTAACTGTCTTCTCCTTTTTCTGCTTACACCAACTTTTCTTTCTCCTATGAAACTACCAAATATTTTTAATACACTAGCTATTCCATATGCTCCTGCTAATGCTGCTGCCGGAGCAAAAATCAATATTATACGAATCATACTTCCTGTAAAATAATACATTAGAATAACAAATGCTATTAAGAAGATATCTGCCGGATTTAACCTTTTAAAACAGAAATATACTCCTAAGGGTACAACTACTAACGGAATTAATGTGTTATAATAAAATACACTCCATGCGCTAGGCATTTGTTCTGCTACTGAAGCAACAATAGCGATATTTTCACGAAGTAAAGGATTTATAATTGAAAAAAAACGCGAATCAAAACCAAAAGGTAAAATTTCAGGAGCAACCCATATTATTACGGCAAAAATTAGAATAACTGGAATTATACCCCACTTTATTATGTTTATTAGCCGTTGATAAAAATTGGGGTAATCAAACTTTTTTGTATAAATAATATGAAAAATAATTAAAATTATAGTAAACAAAAATAAACCTCCAATATCAAAATTAAACAATTCGATAGCAGGGTTAAATTTTATATATAAAGAAAATATTAGAATCCCAGTTCCTTCTACTCCAGCATAGGCGGTTAAAACATTTTGATTATATTTATTCATTAAAATTAGTATAAGAATAAGTATAGGAGTTAGTAGAAAAACAAACTGATAACCACCCCAACTTAAAGCTAAATAGCCTAAAAATACCCCACTGATAACGGAATGTGAGAATTTACCTGTTCTAATTGCTTTTAAGAAGAATAAAAATGTCATTAAAGTTGCAAAGACACCAATAGTTTCATTATCGAAAAATCCTGCAGTTGTTCTTTGGAGAAAACCAGGATTAAAAGCTAAAAAAAAAGCTGCTAATAAACCAGTTGATCGATTAAGTACTTCTTTTCCTAAAAAGTATATTGCTAATACTGTAATTCCACCCATAATAGCAGGAAAATAAAAACAGACATCGTATAATGAAATAGGTAAACCAAAAAATTGAAAAATATTAAAAATAGCTACTACAGTAAAGGTTAGTCCTGGTCTAAGGCCCCCTCGAAATTGTCCACCTGGAAACCAACTCTTAAAATCTGTCCAATGAAAATATTCGAAAAGTGTGTGTTTACTTAGATATTCTGCATTGTACCATTGGATCCAGGGGTCAAAAGCTTTAATCAGAGTTACTCCTCTAATGAGAGGGCTTAATCTAATTATAATAGCTAGAACAAAGACTAAGAATACTGCCAAAAAGAATAAAACATTGCGTGATTTTATAGATACCGATGTTCTGAGGCGATCACGAAAATTCCTTAATGAAGCACCAATCTTAACCATGATTTATTTTCAAAAAGATTATAACTAATATCCATAATTAAATTTTGAATATAAAAAATATCCTTAAGATTAAAATGTTTTTCTTTAATCCAACATTTTGTAAAATTCAAAATATTATAATGAGTCAATATGAAATGGAATAAAACTAAAAAATAAAAATATGAATCGTATCCTAAACTCGAAATTTCTCTTTAAAATTTACTATTTTGGAAATCGTAAATATTATGGATCTCAAAGACAACCATATTTTGTAACCATTGAGCAATGCCTTTTAGACGTTTTAAAAAAGAAATGTTATATCCACAATTTTAGTGATTCAGAATTTGAATTTGCAAGTAGAACTGATCGATTCGTGTCTGCTCGAGGAGCTTGTTTCTCATGTAACGTTGAAAAAGAACCAATATTAATGGAAATTAATAGTGCATTACCAAAAGATATAGGAATTTGGGCTTATGCTGAAATACCAATGGATTTCTCACCAAGACATGATGCTATTTTGCGACATTATGTGTATATTGTTCCTACTTCAATTTCCTATCTTCAAAGATCATATAATATAAACTTAGAAATAATGAAGAAAGCTTGCAAACAACTAGAAGGTTGTCATGATTTTGCTAATTTCTCGAAAAGAAAAACAGATGAAATAAATACTATAAGAGATATGGATTCAGTAATTCTATCAATACAAAATGATTATTTAATTTTCCAATTTAAAAGTAGATCGTTTCTAAGGCAGCAGATCAGAAGAATGGTTAAAAAAATTTTAGAATTAGGTAAAAATGAGATTTTATATAATGAATTTCTGGATTTATTTGATAGTTCAAAAATGATTTCTTATCAACCCGCAGATCCGAAAGGATTAATTTTATGGGATATAGAATATGATAAAAATGTTATTTTTATAGAAGATCCAATATCAATAAAGAGAATGTATAGTTTTTTCTTAAAAAAAGAGCTGAATTACAGTCTTAAACATTATTTATTTAGAGTTTTGCAGCAAGACGATTTTAGCTAGTAATGCTTGAAGTTGAATTTCTTCTGTGCCACCTTGACTTAATCGATATTCAAATTCAGCTAATAATTTTGATAGCTCAATTTTCAAATCTTCTTGAATTTTCAAATCATATATCTCTCTATACAAATTTTTTATAATGTTCTGTCCCGAGAGTCCATAATCTTTAATTAAATCATCCAAATGCTTTATAGATAATTGTAATTGTCCTTGTAATGCCGTATTTAAAATTTCTTTAATTTTTTCAGGAGGAACTTCTCCAGCGACACGAAATACTATCTCTTGATCAATCTTTTTAGAAATAGTACCACAGGATTGTATATAATTTATTGCTCGCCTACAATCCCCTCGAGACACATCAACAATAGCGTTTAAACCTCCCGTAGTTAAAGCAATATTTTCTTGTTTTGCTACATATTTTACTCTTTGTATTATGTCAGTATTTTTTAAAGAAGCAAATCTAAAAACTACGCATCTTGATTGAATTGGAGGGATTAATTTATTAGAATAATTGCAGATCAAAATCATTCGACAATTTTTTGTGTATTTTTCCATCGTTCTCCTTAAAGCTTGTTGAGCAGGAGCCGTCATGTTATCAGCTTCATCAAGGATTAATACTTTAAAAGCAATATCTACTGGAGGACGTGCTTTTGCAAAATCTTTAATAAACGTTCTAATAACGTCAATACCACGAGCATCACTAGCATTTAATTCTAAAAATGTTCTATTTGGAGCCATTTTTCTTCCATATAATTCTCTTACCATTGCTAATGCTGAAGTTGTTTTTCCTGTTCCTGCAGGACCAGCAAAAATGAGATGAGGCATAGATTTATCATTTACAAATTGTTTTAAGCGTCTAATAATTCCTTTCTGATTCACAATTTCATCCAATATTCTTGGTCGATATTTCTCAACCCAAGGTCTATTCTCAGAAGACATACTATTTAGGTATGGTTTTAATTTTATATTATTATATTAAGAATTAAATTTGCTTAATTCTTTATTAATATTCATATCCATTAAAAAACAATGAGATTTGTATGCCTGATTTTAAGATTACAAAAATTAAATCTAGATGGATTTTAGATTCGAGGGGTAATCCAACTATTGAGTCTGATGTTTTTGCTGGAAAACATTATTCAAGAGCTGCAGTTCCCTCAGGAGCATCAACAGGTGTCTTAGAAGCGCTAGAATTACGAGATGGTGGAAGACCATTTATGGGAAAGCATGTATTAAAAGCTGTGGCTAATGTAAATGAGATTTTAGATAAAAAACTAGTAGGATTCGATGTCAGAGAACAAGAAATTCTAGATAAAGAAATGATCTCTATAGATGGTACAGAGAATAAAAGTAATTTAGGAGCTAATGCGATCTTATCTGTTTCCTTAGCAATAGCTAAGTTAGCTTCTCAATTATCTGAAGTTCCTTTATTTAAATATCTCTATAATCTAGCCTATAATAAATCTAGAGATGATTATTTACTTCCTCTTCCTAGTTGCAATATTATAAATGGAGGTCAACATGCAGGAAATAATTTATCAATACAAGAATTTATGGTTTTACCCATAGGCGCTAATTCTTTTTCTCGAGCAATACAAAATGTTGCTGAAGTTTATCAAACATTAAAGAAATTACTGGGAAAGAAATATGGCCCCTCTGCGATTAATGTTGGTGATGAAGGAGGATTTGCTCCGAATTTAAATTTAACATCTGAGGCTGTGGAAATAATAATTGAAGCAATAGAAACAGCGGGATTTCTTATGGGTATAGATTTTGTCCTAGGAATAGATGCAGCTGCTAGCGAATTTTATGAAGATGGTACATACAATATTGATGGTAAAAGACTATCTGAAGAAGAGTTGTTAGAATACTATATGGATTTAATCCATGAATATCCGTTCAAATCTATTGAGGATCCTTTTAATGAAAAAGACTTTAGGAATTTCTCAAATATTACTGCTAAAGTTGATAAATCTATTCAAATTGTCGATGATGATTTAACTGTAACAAATATTAATATTTTAGAAGAAGCCATAAACGAAAAAGCAGGAAATGCATTATTACTTAAAGTTAACCAAATAGGTTCTTTAACAGAAGCTATAAAAGCAGCAAAATTATCTTTTGATAATGGATTTAATGTTATGGTTTCTCACCGCTCTGGTGAAACAGAAGATACTTTTATTGCAGATTTAGCAGTTGGACTTTGTACAGGACAAATAAAAACAGGTGCTACAGCAAGAACAGACCGAAATTGTAAATATAATCAATTACTTAGAATTGAAGAGTTTTTAGGAGAAAATGCTAGATTCCCTAAAAATCTTGATTCATGGAAAGATTTTATATAAATATAAGTTTTAAATTTTTCTTCTCATTTTTTTATAAATCTGTAGACATTTACATCGATTTTTTTTGTTTTTTTAGTATGAAATGGAAATGTCCTTTCTAGTACCATAGTAAATGGAAGAATATTGTCAATTTTCCAATTATACTGCTTTATATAATTAAAAATAAATTTTTGGATTTTTGGATTTGTAAGATGAATAGAATACACTACGTCTGAAAAGTTAAATGATTTACCTAAAAAGGTTCTATCTGCAAATTTTGTTTGCACTCCAAAAGGAGGATTCATAATTGTTGTTATTTTCATATTTCTAGGCAATTTAATTTTTGAAATTTCAAAATATTCAATATCAGCACATATAGGAAATATAATTTGGTTAAGGGCAAGAGATTGAACATTTTTTTTCAAAACTTTTAGAGCATTCATATCAATATCAACACTTAAAATATAACTAGCTTTTAGAAAGGCACTTGCTATAGATAATCTTCCTGTTCCCGTACCTAAATCAATGATGAGTGCATTATTTATATCATTATATTCAAAACCCGCATAATAAATTATATCTACAGCACAACTTGCATCAATACAATATTGTTCTAATTCAATTTTAGGAGTAGTAAATGATTTGGTGCTTTGTATAATAGATATTAGTTCTTTTTTGCTAAGTTTCATCCAAAAAAATGTTTACTCTTTTAAAATTAATACATTAAATTTATTTATCTTATTTAATAATATTTACTTAAAGTAGAAAGAGTTTGAGAAATTAAAAAGCTATTGTTGATGCTATTGAGTAAAAAGTCTTTTGAAGACAAGGATATTGTCTTAACTGGTCAATATTTAGGAGTAGTGGAAGAATTTCTTCCTGATAAACAATCTACATTTATTAAAGATGGAAAAATATTTGCAAGCAAAACAGGTATGATTAATATTGATGATAAAGAAAAGAAGATTGAAATAAGTACTCATCAAGAAAAAGATCGAAAAATTGTAAAAATTGGAGATATTGTTATAGGCGTAATCCTTTTTCTACGCCAGTATTCAGTTGGAATTAACTTTTATACAATAAATAAGAAAATACATTTCAACTCAAGTTATTTTGGTAATATTCACGTCTCACAGATTTCAGATAGGTATGTAGAAAAAATTAGTGATGCCTTTCAAATAACAGATATAGTGCGTACTCGTGTTGTGGCACAAAATGATAATGAATATAATTTAAGTACCACTGGTAAGAGTCTTGGAGTCATTTATGCTGATTGTGTAATATGCGGAAACCCACTTAAAAAAATCGGTCATAACAAATTAAAATGTGAACGTTGTGGTAATGTGGAGAGCAGAAAACTTGCCAATGATTATGGAAATGTTACAAATAATTTAAGATTCTAATTTTCTTTTGTATTTTAAAACATTAGAAGTGTTTATTAGTGAAAAAGCTTGGAAAAAAAGTAATTCATTTCTATAATAATAGTGGCTCATTGGATAATGTAATTAAATTTCTTGAAAATGTTCAGAAAAAAGTCAATTATCTTAATCTAAATGTCTCTGTTGAAGGTAAAAACATAAAAATCACACTTTTTGGTTCAAGAGATCTTCAACACTTAGCAACTGAAAGATTAAAAGATTTAGCAAATCGTTATTTATGAGTTTTTTATAAAACCATAAAAAATTTATTTTATTTTGTATATTTTTTATTAAGATCATCAAATCCTAATCTTTAGGAGTTATAATAATGGCAAAAAAAAAAGCTGTTAAAACAGAAGAGAAAGACGAAGATGAAATTGATGAATTAGTTGATGAATTACTAGACAATGAAGAAATTGAAACAGTTTACCCCAAGTTGGAAAAAAATGGGGAGCTAAAACCAGAACCTTCCACAGCCGAAGAAATCATTGAAGAGGAAGAATTTGAATTAGAGGAAGAACCTAGATTTCCAGATTATAAGTATCTAAAAATAGAGTTAAATAGGGGGCAAGATGAAACTGATTATGAGCTACTAATAGAAGGACAGTCACATGGATTTTGCAATATTCTTGTAAAACATTTATTAAAAATTGAAGGAGTTAATATCGCAGCTTACAAAGTTACTGGAATTGAACCTAGTAAAATATTCATCCGTCTTGAAAACACCCAAGATTATGAAATCAAGGATATTTTACAAAAGGGAATTGAATCATTAAGAGAAGAAATTATCGAAGTTCAGAAGTTATTTAAAAAACTTACATAAGGTATTTTTCTCTTTTTTTATGAAAAATTTATAAGATGCCTAAATCCAACTTATCTTAATGGATTATGAGTTTTTAATTTCAGATCTAAATCTTAAAAAATCCCAAAAGGTAGTTGGTACCGATAAAGGTTTGGCTAAAATTGGAGATGGAATTGTGAACTTAGCTTATTCCGTGGCTAAATCTATTTATCTAACAAAAAATAATCCAAACAACAAAAATGTTAGAACAGGAAAAAAAGTAAGTAAAATTATTTTAGAAAACGCATTAAAAAATGCAAATATGAAACAGTTCGCAAAAACAAGAGCTAATGCCCATGATCTTGCTGATACCGTTGAATCACTAGTAGCTTATATATGGTTTAACAATAAGATGACTATCAAGGATATTATTAACTTCTTAGTGGATAACCTTTCTGGTGATCTCTATAATAGATCAGACGAAATTAAAAATGCCACCGTCGCGTTTACCAATCTTTTGAATCATATTAAAACATTTTTACCTGAGAAATAATATTATGAAAGATAATCCCATAATTATTGGATTTGATGATGCAACTTTTGAATTAAAAACTAATGTTAAAACAACTCAATTAATTGGAGTTGTTTGTCAAGGAATAAGAATGGTTAACGTGACATGTACAGAGATACAAATAGATGGGGATAATGCAACTGAAAAATTAATAGAACTAGTAACACAAAATGAAAAACATGTTCAAATTATATTAACTCATACAATTACTTTCGGAGGATTTAATCTCATTAATTTAAACACGATTTACAATGAATTAAACAAACCAATCATCGCTGTTAATGATCGAAAAGTTAATATCGATTCAGTAATAAAAGCAATTAAATATAAATTCCCAAATACATATAGACAAAAAATAAAAAATATTATAGATGCTGGAAACTTATATCACACTAAAATTGAAACTGCGGGGGGATTATCAGAAATTTTTTTTCACTCAAAAGGAATTGAAATTAGTAAAGTTGACTTACTCTTGCAAAAGATCTGCATAGACTCAAAATTGCCAGAATGCATACGCCTAGCACATTTAATAGGTAGAATATTATAAAAAAGTCTCATGCAACTTTTAATCTATCGCTATTTCATATTCTAAAATTTCTCTAATTCTATGCCGTAGTTCCAATCTTATTGCAGACATCCCATATGTTCGAATACCCAGTTTTTTCTGAACATTTTTCGCACTTAAAGCGTTTGGAAGATCTTGTTTGTTTGCTATGGCGATGGTTTTAGCATTTAAATAGCGAGAGAATTTTCTGTATATTTCTTTAGTTTTTTTAATATTTTCTTCTGTAGAATCACATACTAAAACAGCTAAACCCGCTCCTCTTAAAAAATCCTGCCACATGAACCTAAATCTTTCTTGTCCTGCAAAATCCCATATATTAACTTTTTTTCCATTAAGAATTGAATCCTCGATTTCTAATCCAACTGTGGGATTTCTTTCCTTCGGTATTTCCCGACCTTGGAGTAAATGTAATAATGATGATTTTCCAACACTGCTTAACCCTAAAATACAAATCTTAGATTTAGTCGAAATAACTTTAAATCAACCTTTTCGAATTAAAACCTTAATAAGTTGAAAAGGCAAATAAAGCTTCAAAAAAGAAAATAATATGAGTATGATATCTAAATATCCTTGTGATAATATGTATATTTTTTTAATCTCTAATCTGAATAGAAACTAAATTGAATAATAATTGTTGTTAAAACTTAAAAAACAAATAATAAGTTAAAATAGAATAAAAAAAATCAAGTGTAAACTTTTTAGGCGCCTGTGTCAATTTCTTTAACAATTCCGACCGCGACGGTACGTCCCATATCTCTGACAGCAAATCGACCCATTTCTGGAAATGCTTCATATTTTTCAAGACACATTTTCTTAATTGGAGATAATTCAACGACTGCGGATTCATTTTTCTTAAGAAATTTAGGGTTATCTTCAATCACAGCGCTTGTCTTTTGATCTAATTTTTTAAGTAACCCAGCAAACTTAGCAGCTACTTGTGCTGTGTGTGCATGAATTACGGGGGTATATCCTTGAGCAATCGCAGTAGGATGCCAAATAACAATAATCTGTCCTGTCCATTTTCCTTTTGGGGTAATTACAGTTGGTGGATTACTGGGATGTCCTAAGCAATCTCCTCTACTCGCGTCTGCCATCGTTATACCTCTAATACTGAATCCTACATTATCTCCAGGAACGGCTTGCGGAATCTCTTCATGATGCATTTCTATACTTCGAATCTCTCCTTGAAACCCAGTTGGCATGATGATAATTTTATCCCCTTTCTTTAGTATTCCAGTTTCTACACGTCCAACAGGTACTACTCCAGTTCCTTTAATTCTATAAGCATCTTGAATAGGAAGCCTTAAAGGTTTACCAGTTGGTTTTTCAGGAAGGACAAATTGATCAATCGCATCAATCAAAGTTGGACCATCATACCAAGGCATTTTATCGCTTTTCCTGGATAAATTCTCCATCTGCATGCCACTAGTTGGCACAAAAGGTACATCCTTGAGTTTAAACCCAATATTTTTTAGAAGGTCTCCAACAGCATCCTTACATTCATTAAATCTTGCCTCAGAATAATCATATACGTCTGCTTTATTAACTGCAACGACCATTTGTTTTACTCCTAAGGTTTGTGCTAGGTAAGCGTGTTCACGAGTCTGTCCATTAGCAGCGATCCCGACTTCCATTTCACCTTTCTTTCCAGAAACGACTAAAATAGCAGCGTCAGCTTGGCTGGCGCCTGTTATCATGTTCTTAACAAAATCTGCATGTCCTGGAGCATCAATTATCGTGAAATACTTTGACTTGGTTTCAAATTTTCGGAATGCTAAATCTATTGTAATACCTCTTTGTCTCTCTTCTTTAAGTCTATCAAAAACGAACGCATAAGACCAAGATTCTCGGTCATATTCTTTTGCCAGTTTTTCTAGTTCACGGGCTTCTCTATCAGTTACAGCTCCTGTTTCGATCAACATAGCACCCATCATTGTGGACTTACCATGATCGATGTGCCCAATAATTACTAAATTTAAGTGCTCTTTATCAGTAGGCATAATTCATCAATTTCCTTTTATTTTTATTATATATCGTTTATTGTTTTATAATTTCAATAAAAAATTATTTTTATTAGATGTTAATTGTAAATGTTGTTGAGTTTATATTTTTTACTATATTTAAGCGAAATTATCAAGTTCTAATAAGTATTGCTATGTATAAATATCGATCTAAAGATTGAATTTATATAAACAATTAAAACTTGAATTTGATTTTGTTCAATTTAAATTTGGACTTCAACTGGAGTTCATTATTTCAAACTATATATTAGAATAAAATTAGAATATTATTAGAATTTGAAATACTAAATTATAGGATTAACAA
>JBHLPN010000257.1:0-4737 GCA_048939445.1 Promethearchaeota archaeon
TTCATTAAATTTCCTAGGATCATTTTGATCTGAATCAATTATAAGACAAGGAATATCTGCCTCTTCGCCTAATCGACGTTTTAAATCATAAAAAGTTGTGGTATTTGGTCTACAGGAAACATTATTATGCAGAATAACACCATCGATTTTCCAGTCTTTTACTGTTTGTTTAAACCATTTTATTCTTGTTTTGAGATCAAAAATATACCAGAAACTTAACATCAATGCACTCATGCATTCGATAGGATCTCTTAACAATCTTTCTTTTGAGAATTCTTCAAATGGGTTAGAGAAAAACTTAGAAAATGCAAAAGTATAAGGTTCATATACGATTATGGCGTTAAATCTTTCTAACATCGCGAAATATTTAAGTTGATACCAAAAAGGGATTCCTTCAAACATAAGTCTAAATTCTTCATTTTCAAGAGCTCCCTGCCCTGCATCCACTCTTGCCTTAGCTTCTCTATACATTCTCTTGTATAATTTGATTGGAGATCTCAAACCAGGCATAGTAAAAAGTGGAAAAAGCCCTCCGAAAGTATCTTTAGTTGAAACTGGGGAGGGTACGTTTTTTCTTAATTCGTAAATATCTCTCCATACTTCACTTAGTTCATAAGAATTAGCAGCTACTTCTTTTGCCTTTTCCATATTAATTTCATTACCAGTATGCTCTTGGATAAACTCAAGAAGCTCCCACATCTGCTCTTGAACATATTTTTTAAAATAATCTAGTTGTCGCTTACTTACATTACTTACAACATGAGGTACATCGATTATATAATGAGGAACGCCTCCAAACCTTTCCGCTTGAACTTGAAACCAATGACTGTGAGTATCACAAATTACATCACTCGATAACATAAATGTAGGTTTTCTAATACCACCTTTATAGACATCTACATCCTCCATTACTGCTCCCACATTTGTTTTAAAATAGCTACACATATCATATGAAAATCCTTCTTCTTCTGCTAATTCAATGAATTGTTTAGAATACTTCTGAGCTGCCGAAATCGTTGCAGAATTCTCTGGTAACATCGGTTGAACATCCATAGAATAGAGAATTTCAACAGGACATCCAGATGTAGCCCATGCTGTTGGTTTCCCGTCTCGATAGGCTTGTTCTATTGCTAAATAATGTCTTCCCATCGCATTTTTTAAACCCTGTGTGGCATTTAACATTTTACTTTTCTTTTCTGGCATATATTTCACCTTTAAATCATCTCAGCAAAAGCTTCGAATCTAGTAGAAAGTTGTTTATATTGTTCCCTATTATATAACATTTCAATAAATATATATGGAATTTCTAATTCTTTGAATTTTTTATTCAAATATGGATGATCATAAAGTATAGGTTCACAAAATTTCATAGCTATATTTACTATGCCATCTACTTCATATTTCTCGGCTAAATACTTTAAAAATTCAAAACGATCATACGATGGCATTTTAGTAGAATATAATGGTTTACTTAGGTGATATTCAGCTATCGCCACTATAGGATCTTTATCCTCTTTAATAGTATTCCAAAAATATCTTGATCCTATGCATAAATCATCTGCTACAACTTGAAATCCTTTATCTTCTAAAAATTTTATAAAATCTGTATCATCGATGATAGAACCTGTAAGCAATATCCGTTTCATTTTCTTCTCTGTAAAAGAAGGTTTAGTTTTCAATTCTATTAATTTCTTTTTTAAAATCTCCAGAACTTCGCTTTTATTATCAGTTTGGGATAATTTAACTAATTCATGAAATTCTGATCCTTTTAAAATCATTTTATTTCTATATTCAGAGATTTCTTTTAATAACCTTCGAATTTGATTAGTTAATTTGATAGCTTCCTTAATTTTTTCTGATTGAATTTTAATTTTAAATTTTTCTTCAATTTGGGAAACTAATTCTTTAAGATCATTCAAAAAGAAATTTAAAGCAATCTTATCTCTCTTTAACGGCACATTTAGATAAAATAAGAAATCAACATCAACAGCTTCAACCCAAATATCAAATTCTCGGTTGGTACAATCACACCCATGGCTTGTTACAATGCCATTTATCTCAGGATTGAGTCCTCTTAATGCTTGTTCAAGGATATTTTTTGCCCAAACGCAATGAGTAGGGGGTACATGCTCATTAACTTTATCATGTTCAATTGAAGGATCTCCTAAAAGCCTCATAGGTGTGAAACCTGCAGCCATAAAAATCTCTTCAGGAGTGACAACATCAGCATCAAAATAAGCGAATTTTACCAAGTTTGTCAACACAATTTAAATTATTATCCTAAAATCCTATAGTTCTAAATCTTAAAATATTTAAAAAAATATTTATTTAATCGTTCTATTATTGTATTATCTTTCTAATAATTTTTACAAACTTTCATTTTAATGTCTCAACAAACAATTCATCGTACTTTATCAAAAGCGATTCTGAAAGATGAAGTAAGGATTAAACTAAAGATTTGGAATACATACTTAACAGGTAAATTGGTTAAATTCGATAATTATATGAACCTAATTGTTAAGGATGCCAAAGAAATTTATTTTGGCCGCGGAGGGAAAAGAAGTAAGGATTTAGGGACAGTAATGATTCGAGGTGCCTCTATAATCTTCATAGGTCAGGATCGAGAAAAATTGATTTTTGTTCAAGATGATGAGGAAAAAATAATGTATAGAGAAGAATCTGAAGATATATAAAGAAGGAGGGACTAAGAAATGGGAAAAGGAACACCAAGTAAGGGGAAGAAAAATAAAGCAACATCTCATAAAACTTGTAGACGATGTGGAAAGCATTCCTACCATCGCCGAAAAAGGTTTTGTGCTTATTGTGGATTTGGAAGAAGCGCAAAATTACGAACCCCTAGTTGGAGAAATCGGTATAGACCTTTTAATGGAAACAAAGGTTTCTATAGATAATTAACTCAATTCTAAAATTTTAAATACATTTGCCTAATTTTCTAATTTTGAGTCTTTTAATTAAAATTCCGTTTAAATCAAATTTCTGAAGTAAATCTTATTTAATTATCATGATACCTAATGATAGCATAATAATAGATAATCTTAATAAAGAACTTGAGAGATTGGAAAATTTTAGTGAAATGATTGGCAGTGCTATAGTGAATCGAAATGGTTTATTAATTTCTTCAAGATTTCCAAGAGATATTGATGATAGAAAACTAAGCGCTTTAACAGCTACTATGTTTGAAGCAATTGAAACAGCTAGTTCAAGTTTAAAGAATAATCAAATTAAAAATATTACTATAGAGTATCAAGATTATCAACTTATAACAGTAGGGATAAATGAAAACATAATTCTAGTTTCTTTATTCGATTTGAATGTGAATTTAGGTTTAGCTTTCATAGAAATTGAAGAGAGTATTAGAAATATTAAAAAAGTTATTAGTAAGTGATGATTTATTTTAACCGAAAAACAAAAAGAAAGGTATTCAAGACAGATAATATCCCCCTTAATTGGGGAAGAAGGGCAAGAAAAAATCTCTAAATTGAAAATTCTACAAATTGGTTGTGGGGGCTTAGGTAGCCCTTTTGCGTTATATCTTACTGCAGCAGGGATTAATGAATTAACCATAATTGATAATGATGTTTTAGATATATCAAATTTACAAAGACAAATATTGTATAATGAGACTCAAATTGGTGTCGATAAAGTTAAATCTGCGAAAGAACTGTTAGTAAAACTTAATTCGGATGTAAAAGTTAACGCTTTTAAAGATTATCTTACTGAAGATTCCATTAAGAAATATCTAGAGAAAATTGAATATGATTTTATTGTAGATTGTTCTGATAATTTTAAAACTAAATTTTTGGTTAATAAAGTTGCCGTAGAAAACAATTTAAGGTGTGTTATAGCTGGAATAAAAGATTTTTATGGACAAATCATTACTATCAATCCTAAGGTGTCTGCTTGTTATCAATGTGTTTTCTCACCAATAGAAATCCCTCCAGATGAGGGACCTTTACCAGTAATTGGTGTTACTCCAGGAATTCTAGGAACGTTAGAAGCCTTAGAGGTAATAAAAACTGCATTAGGCCTTCCAAACTTGGAAAATAAAGTTCTAATGGTTAACTTAATTGATTTAAGGTTCAATATTATAGATATTGTAAAGAATGAGAAGTGCATTTGCTCTATTTAAATAAATAACGGAAAAATGAAATAATTAAAATTTAGTAGTTTCAGAATTCTTTTTAAAGAATTCTCTGTATATTTTGCCATTATTCACATAATCTCCCGCTGTTTTTTCACCTATTAATTCGCCTTCTTCTGGTAAATTTTTTAAGAATTTCGCTGGAATTCCGGCCCATAATTGCCTAGAGGGTATTTCTTTATTAGTAATTACTGCTCCAGCAGCTAGCATTGAACCGTCATTCATTTTAGTGTTATGAAGTACATTACTCCCGATGCCAATTAAACATCCGTCTCCAATTTCTACTGGCCCGTGGATCATCGCATGATGCCCTATTATACATTTTGAGCCAATTGTAACAGATGTTCCCTTTTCAATATGTATCGTTACATTTTCTTGAATGCTTGTGTTCTTTCCAATCTCAATTTGCCCCTGATCGCCTCTTAGAACCGCTCCAAACCATATATTGCTCCATTCTCCGATTGTTACATCTCCAATAATAACAGCAGTAGGAGCAATATATACAGATTTATGAATTTTTGGCTTTTTTCCCGTTCTTGGACAGGGCATAATAATTGGCATAACTTTTCAATTTA
>JBHLPN010000258.1:0-4695 GCA_048939445.1 Promethearchaeota archaeon
TGTCAAGCTCTGCTTATAAAACATCATACTGTTATCAAATTCACCTTTAAGAAAATGTAAATATCCCAAATTGAGAAGACAACCTCCAATGCACCTTTTATTACCACTTTCTTTGGCGAATAATAAACTTCGCTTCAAGCATTTTGAAGCTTTACCAAAATCACCTCTATTCATTAATATCCTAGCAATTCCTATAATGGGCCAGACAATTTCCATTTTATCACCAAGTTCTTCTCGCAATGATATATTGAGTTCATACTGCTTTATTGCCTGACTATAATCTAATTTTTGCTCAAAGATAAAGCCTTTAAGTTGAGCTATATAAGCCTCTCTTTGCTTGTATTCTGACGGTAATTCTCGTGTTAAAGTCTTTAGCATCTCTTCTCCTTGCTTAATGATCTCTTGAGCCTTTTCCCTTTGACCAGAAGCTATTAAAGCAGCAACCATTCTAAGTAAAAGATCAACGGACAGTAGATTTTTTCCTAATCCTAAACTAGCTTTATACGCTTGTTCGGTAATTTTGATAACATCTTCATAATAACCTTGGTAAAATAAAAGATCACACTTGAAGAGGCGACATAAAATTATATCATGAAGAGAACGTCCTCGCTTTTCCTCGAATTCTTTAATTAATTTGTCCGCCTCATCGAATTTAACTAAATCTATGAGTTGTTTTACACGAACTAATTCCTGAGGTTTTGATCGAGACAGGGATATCACCCTCAATCAATGAATTTAAAAGTTTATATTATAACTTTTCAAATACAATTAAAATATTAAGTTTGTTATAATTTTAAATGTAATGGATTTTTGTTTTGAATTATTGTTAGCTTCAACCATAGGATAAGTCTTCATAAATTATATTTGATCCAGATTTAACAATATTTTAAAAAAAAAGAGGAGAGTTTGTTTTACTCTCTTTATTATGGTTTAAAGAACAAACTTCAGTATGTACTTTAATTTGGATTCAAGATTGTGCCAGAAAGTCCATTTATGCCATAGTAGGCATCAATAGCCCAGACTTTACCATAAAGCTTCATTCCTTCAAAATCTCCAGCACCTTGCAATGCATATGCACCATCAGCACTCACCATAATTGTGCCCCAACCTATAACAAATCCAAAGAATGATCCACTTAGTCCATTCCATTCTATATACATAGTTACTGTTCCAATGGAGATATATTTTCCAGTAACTGGGTCCAATATAACAATTAAATCTAATTCATCATATCCTGTAAATTCAATATCGTCAATTTTTCCATCCATAAGAAGTGCTTTTTTATAGGCTTTCATAAATAATCTGTTACCCATCTCCCAATTTTTTTGAACATCCCAAATTTCTAACACTTCTTTTGCTTCGAAATCTAACTTGGTAAAACTCTGATTTCTCTTTTTAGCTGTCGCAAAAGTAGATGCAAATCCGGTAATAATAGTAATTATTAAGATTGCGAGAATTAGTTTTGGTACTAATTTTGCTTTATTAATTTTAATCAACTCTTTTTTCTTATTTTTTTAAATTTTGGTTTTATCATCTTTATGATGATCAATTAAAGGATGAGAAAGAGTTGCATTTATAATTCAGCTTTCGGCATTTTCATGAAAGTTCTGAAAATTGATGAAAGTTTTGAAAAATAGATATAAATAGAAATGTTCCCAATTTACCTATTGAACATAATATTTTGTTTTTATAGATCATGGGAAAAATAAATTACCCCTCTCAAGAGATTCTCAACCCACCGAAACTGCAAAGAAAGAATTATGAACATATAATTCTTTGGATGCTAGCAAATAATGAAAGTTGTGAATGGGCAAATTTTGAGCAGAAACCAGTTGAAATTCCTATATCCACTATATCACGCCATTTTGCTAAATTAATCCACAAAGGATTTATTGAGAAGATTTCTAGAGGACAATACAAAATAACTCCAGAAGGGAAAAAGAGATTTCATGAGTTATCAAATGAGCGGAAAAAGAAGCGAAAGTTAAGTTATCCACCAAAAATTATCTTAAAAAGTGGGAGGAATTACTCTCACTGGATTCTCTGGATGTTGTACAATAATAATTATTGCAAAAGATCTGATTTTCTTGAAGAACCGTTCTCCATAAATCAATCCTCCTTATCAAAAAGTTTAAGTTCATTGATTCAACAAGGATTTATCATCAAAGAAAATAAAAGATATATCATTACTCAATTAGGTAAATTAGAATATTCGAGAATTCTGCAACGCTATAATTTGGACAGACAAACAATTTTAGAAGAAGAAAGTAAACGAATTGACGAAATTACCACAAAAACTTCACTGTTTTTTGACAAATTTAATATAACTGATGATTATGTTAAATTTAGATTTCTTAATAATGTACTAAATATGGACTATTCAAAAGTTAACACAATTTTAAAAGATGAAGGAGATTTTCATAAAATTTTACTGTTTATTTCAATTAATCATCCAGATTTTTATCCTGATTATATTTCTTTTGAGGATTTTTCAAGGTTTTATCAAATTAAAAAGAAAATCCTTGATTTTTGGGTAGATGAGATTGTAGAAAGCAACTTATATGACCTAAAGTTTTTTAAATTAGACATCTCTTTAGATAAATATTATTACTTTCATTCAGATGAAAAATTAGAAAAGATGCTTCGAGCTATAGCCGAAGAACACGTTTCTAAAAACACATATTTAGAAAAATTTGGTAATTCTGGAAACTTAAAATCTATGATGGAGGATATTCTTGAAGAAATTTGCAACACTTTATTCAATAAGGATTTTAAGGAATCATTAAGAGAGTTTTTACCCAGCTATATTAAACATTTAGCATATAAGATTGAAATCAAAAAAGAATTAAAAGAAACATACGATAAACTAGAAGGAATAATTTGGCAAAACATGACAGATATGATGCGATCACAGAGTTATGAAACTTTGGAGTCTCAATACGAAGAAAAAATTAAAGAAATTGATAAAGAAATCGACTTGAACCCTAAGAACTATGAATTATATAATTCGAAAATTAGAATTTTAATTTATTTTAACCAATACAACGACGCATTAATGGTATTAGAGAAAATGATTGAAGATTTTCCTGAAAATGAAATTGATATTATGATGAAAAAGGCATACACTCTTAAACAAAGTAAAGATTTGGAAGCAGGATTAGATATTATCGAAGAGTTAATTAAAAAATATCCAAAAGATAATGTTCTTCATAATTATAAGGCATATTGGTTATCATATTTAGGCGAAAAAGAAAAGGCATTCAACCTTCTTAGAGAATTAACGGAAAATGAGCCAGAGAAAGGAATTTATCATGATACATTCGGAGAAATCTTAATAACCTTTAAAGAATATGAAAAAGCTATAGGAGAATTTCAAAAAGCAATAGAAATTGATAGTAATGAGTGGTATATCCACCAGACTTACATTAAACTAGGAATCTGTTATACAGCACTCAAAAATCTTGAGTTAGCAGAAGAATTTCTTAAGAAAGGAAAAGTATTAACTAATAAAATTATAAGTGATCTGGAATCTAAAAATAAATGGTTAGCGATTGTAGACCTTTTTCTTTCAGAGATAGAGGAACAAAAGCAATTATTGTTTTAAAGAAGAAATATGGTTAAGGGAATAGAATATTTAACTGATAAAGAATACAAAAGAGTCTTTTTCGATTTTTGTTCTTTTCGACAAAAGATTGCTACTGAACTATTGAAATATAGGCATAAAAAAAGTCAAAGTGTTTTAGATTTTGCAGCAGGTCATGGTTTGCTTTCTTTTGCTATAAATGATATAGGGTATAAAGGGCACATAGTAGACGTTGGACTAATAAATGATTTGGAAACATATAAGAGAACCATTCAAATTAAAAACTATAATACCAAAAATATTGAATATGTTGTAATGGATACCTCAAATCTCGGATTTCGAGATAATAGTTTTGAAATTATTGCGAATTTTTTAGGTTTAGAAGATATAAACATGACTCAGGGTAAAGAAGGAGTTAAAACAACTCTTAAACAATTAAGTAGAATTCTACACAGGAATGGAATTTTAGAAATCTCAATTATGTTAAAAGGAAAAGAACCTTCAAGTATTATAAATTGGAAATTATGGAAGTATATTGGATTGAATAGTTTTTTTTATTCTCCAAAATTCTACATAAAATCTTTAAAAAAAGAAGGTTGTAGGTATCAAAAAAAGATTTTATTAAAAACTTATAAAAAAATGACAATTGAACAAGCTAAAGAAGAAATTTTATTTGCATGTAAAGAAACTCCGAAAATTTATAGTAAATATGGAGTTAAAGCAAAAGAGTTTCAAAAAGTATGGAAAAAATTTAGAGGTAAAGTAGAAAAACATGGACTCGGTTTTTATCCTATTATCATGGTTTTGTTATTTAAGAAACAATAAAGAGAATAGAGTGGTATATCTACCAGACTTACATTAAATTAGGAATCTGTTATAAACAAAAGTAATTAATATTTTCAAATAAATAGATTTAAGCTTTTTTAAGCTATTTTATAAAATCACTTTATTCTATAATAAAAATATCAAATTACTTTGGTAAAATTAACGGATATGAATTAATATTAATAAAATATAAAAAGAATCCTTTAAAAGCTAATTTGCCTTTTTTTTATTAAAGAATATATAATTATTAAGTGAAATTAATGGATAAAGATAAAGTAAAACAAGTT
>JBHLPN010000259.1:0-4676 GCA_048939445.1 Promethearchaeota archaeon
TTTACTTCAATTTCAGGATTTGCTGGTTATATGCCCCTTGAAATAAATAAGACTGCTTTTCAAAATGAATTTCCTGATGCTATAATAGAAAATGATGAGATTTTAGAAGTTCAAATGAATTATGCTTCTATTCAATCCGGTGTAGTTAATTCTACATGGTATTTACACGGATTTAAGGGTAATACAAACTCTTCTATAGCAGTTTTGGATACTGGAATTAATCCTAATCATTATTTCTTCCCAAATGGATACGATCCAATAGATTTAAATGGTGATATCGTTGGTTGGCAAAATTTTGTCGACAGTCAGACTATATCTGATGATAATGGTCATGGAACCTTAATATCTTCCATTATATCTGGAACTGGTACAGATTCTTATGATTCAATCCTACCTTCAGTAGTTAAGATTGATGGGAATTATTCCCACACAGAATTTTTTGGGGAATCCTCTGTTCCAAGAAATTATTCAATAAAAATCTTCTCTTTTAACGCCTCAAAAGTAGGTTCAAACATTTTAATTAATTCATCATGGAGATTGGAAGCAGATGGAATAGACAAATTTTGGTTTGAATTATATAAAAATAATACCTTAATTGATTATTCATATAATGAAATTCAAGATGATTATTATACAATTAGCCATCTTATTACTTTAGATAATCTGGGTATCTATGATGTATATCTAAAATATCATAAATTACTTCAAGCTAAACCAGTTTTCTCTTTTAATGCAAAAGTTTCTTATCTTCCTGAATGGAACATTATAAATAGAAACCATTTTACTGGTATTGCCAATGCCACAAAAATAGTTGCTTATAAAATTCTAAATCAATCTGGGGTTGGATACACCTCTGATTTAATATCAGCTCTTGCAAGTGCAATTCAGGATAGAATCAAATACCATATTGTGAGTGTTTGCCTAAGTGTTGGTACTTTAGGAGAAGATATTGAAACAGTAAATGCTGTAATAGATGAAGTGATCGAAAATGGGATATTAGTAATTATTGCTGCTGGAAATACTGGAATTAAGTATTCTACAGACTCATTAAATAAGTTAGCTCAAAATAAAAATGCTATAGTAGTGGGTGCGATCAATGACAGAGATCAAATTTCTTCTTATAGTAGTATGGGAAAAGAAATCGAAAATATAATTAAGCCAGACATAGTTGCTCCTGGTGGTAGTAAGATATCAGGTCATCGCTCAATAGTTGCTGCTTCTCATGAGTTAGATAAAGCTACAGGCTCTTATGGTACTTCAATTTCTGCAGCAATTGTCTCAGCAGCAGTTAATGTATTAATAGAAGTAGGATGGAATAATTGGAATCAATGGAACAATCTAAATTTATCTCAATGGGTCAAATATATTAAAGCAATTTTACTAATGACGGCTTCAGAAACGAACCTTGAAAGGGAGGATGATCCATCTACCACAACTGATGAGAGTGATTGGGAATACTCCCCATCTTTAGCTCATCCTCCATTCACCGGATTGAAAGATAGTCATGAAGGATATGGAAGATTAAATATTCAGGCTGCTATAGATGCACTTACTAAATATTTAAATGTCAATAGTTCAATACATGGTAATTTAATAAGTTCTCAGGAAAATCCTCTTGGAACCCATGTATTTGCTCGCCAAGTTATTTTCGAAAAAGACATTCAATATTCTTTTGATTTATCTTTAGATGATTCAGAAGCAGATTTTGATATATTTTTATTTTCAAATACAACCAATCAACATGGTGAACCAATCTTACTGCAATCATCTAGACATTGGTATGATTTTAATAATAGACGTTGGGATGATTTTGATAATTTCTATTTTACTCCAAAAAGGAATCAAACTAATTGTTTTATAATTGTTAAGGCAATTAATGGTAGCAGTGATTTCACCTTAAATTTTTCAACTGTTGAAAATTTATTTAAACCAGAATTAAGGGTACCTGAAGTTAATTATATTGGGGGTACTAAGAATACAACTGTATTGGGTTTACAAGAATATTTGGGAATGAACCCCATGAAAAATTACAGTATTGATCAGTATAGATTTTATATTGAGTATTTTGATAATGATACTTCAAATGTTCCACCACAAGAAGTCTATGTTTCTATTATAGAAATGGCAAAAAATTTTACAATGTATCAACCTTTTGATATTTACATTGAACCGGATAATACTTACACTGATGGAGCATTATTTATAAGTGATTATATTCGATTTCCAAAACCTGGTATATATCACTATTTTTTCATTGCAAGTGATGGTAGTTTTAGTTCAAGATATCCAAGTATGGGAGAACTCAATATAACAATTGAATTCCCCACTGATAGTATCCAATTCCCCAATGAGCATAACTTCAATGATGGGATCGGAAATTGGACTTATACGGGGACAGGTTGGAGAATCATGAACCAAAGTAATAATATTGACAATAGATCAAGGATTTATGAAAATTCATGGAATTCCATGTATTTTGGCACTTATCATAATTATCCAAATAATTATACATATCAGCCTATTAGAATAATTGAGGATCCGTTTCCAAATGGTTCGTTAATCAGTCCTTTATATAATTTAATGGACATTAATCAAAATACAACACAACCTTTTTTAAAATTTGGATATAGAGTAAGTTTCAATGCAGGAGATTCTCTGGATTTACAAATTAATCTAAATTGGACTGGATGGATCACATTAAGAACGTATTCGAATATCGAACAGGAATGGTTTATGGAAGATATTAATCTGACTCAATATATTGGAAATTATATTCAATTTAAATTTGAGACTGATTTAGATGAAGAATATGATTCAACCAATTATAAAGGTTTTATTTTAGATTATTTTGCGATTGTGAATTATACTAATGAATATGTACCATCAATAAATTTCAATTTAAATAACGATATTTCATCAACGCAAGATTCAAAATATCAGAAATATACGTTTTCAATAGAATACTTTGATTTAGATAATAATTATCCTTCATTTGTTTATCTTGAAATGGAAGATACTAATTATACCATGTATAATATCTATGGCGATTGGAATGCTAGCTCAAATAGTATTGGAGATCGAGGGATTTTTTTCACTAGATCTCTATTATTAGAAGAAATCTCTAACAAATCATTCAGATTTCATGTTTTAGAAGTAAGTTCTGTAATAACAACTCAATGGTATAATAGAAACAACACACTATTTGAATTTATTATACCTACTCCTTTACATTTCAATATTTATAAGGATAATAAATTCATAGGATATAGTTTTTCGAATATAAATTTATCTGATTATTATGTAACGGGGACACCATTCCCAAAAGAAAACACCGCTTGGTTTAGGGCAGATAATACCTGGCATCCAATAACCTTTCTTAGCAAATCTTATATATATGGAGGTATGGGGCAAAGTTATGGAGGTTTTGAGCAAGGTTATGGTTCAAATTGGGATAGTAATTTAATTACTCGCCCTTTACATTTAGGAGATGAATATAAAATTTATTTTGAATTTGATTATGATATTTCCTTACCAAATGAGAATTTCATGCCTGAAGATCAACGCGATAAATGTACTGTTTCAATATCAAAAGATTTTGGTGAAACATGGATAATACTCAGAGAATTTAAGTATGGTGATGAAGATCTTTCTGGAAATAAAAGATTTGATATTTCTCAATATTCTAATGAAGATATAATGATAATGTTCACGTTGCATTCAAATAATAATATTATCTCAGATTCTGGTTGGTTAGTATCCAATATTTACGTAGGGTATGATAAATCAATAGACTTTATACACCCAGAAATTCAAATAATAAGTCCTGAACCTGATATTACTGTTAGTTCAATAATTATGATAAAAGCAAGTATAACAGATAATTTGGAATTAGATGAATCAAGGATTTACATATTTCTTAATAATGGAAGTGTGGATAGAAGTACACTCATGTTTAATAGTAACACTAGCATCTTAGAGTTTAATTGGGATACTACTCAATATATTGATGGAATATATGAAATTAGAGTTGTAGCATATGATAAGGAAGGCAATAAAGCAGAATCTTTCATAAGCGTAAATGTATATAATATAAGTTGGTGGCGAATATGGGGTTTCTACATAATTATATTAGGTATTGTAATCCTAGGCGGGATAAGTTTATTTGTTTTTTCTGAAAAAGGAGCAAAAAAATGGATTGAAAGCCTTAGAAAGATCCGTACTGAAAAAGTCAGAGTTAGAGATATCGATAAAGATCGGGTAATAAAACAAATTAAATTAATAGAACAAGACGAAGAACTCAAAAGGCCTTTAACATTGTACTGTAAGTCATGTAGATCTTGGTTTTTATCAGAAAGATTTGATATAATTTGTCCTGTCTGTGAGCATGATCAAATTTATGTTGCATATAACTGCCCAAATTGTGGGAAATGGTTCTTTAAAGATGAACCAGGAGAAAATTATTATTGTAAAAGTAAAACTTGTGAAGGTGTGAGATTGATAAGAAAGGAAAAAGAAGAAGTTCAAGAAATTTTAGCGAAAGAAGGAAAATTTCCAAGAAAGTTTAAAAGTAAGGTTAAGAAATTTAGTATTTTAGATGAATAAAAGATTAATTAATAATTGACGAGTATGGAATTAAGAAATTTTTTGTATAAACTAAGAAAACGGATAAATCTGCA
>JBHLPN010000260.1:0-4668 GCA_048939445.1 Promethearchaeota archaeon
TTAACTCGTTCAGCCGGATCTAGTTTCTCTGATTCACTTGCGGCCATATGACGTTTCATTTGGTAATCTGTTACTACTCGCCACATAAATCCTTTCAAGGCTCTTTCCGGAATAGGAAGTTGCTGGGAGAGAATTTGGACAATAGAATCTACTATTGGTTTCTGCTTTGGATCTAAATGCAAAGTTTTGTAGTATTCTTCTGCTTTATCAATTAAGTCAGATTTGAATTTTATTTCCATACTCAATTTCCTCTATCCATTAATTTTTAAATTACGTTTTTATTTTTTTCATTTCTTTTAGAAGAATTATTATTCATTGAACTTCTCCAAAAAAAACTACTTGTATCGAAAATAATAGAAAATATATTTAAAAATTTGGAAAAGGATAATGATTTATAAAGAGATCTAAGATTATTTAATGGAGATAAAATTTTAGATTGATAATATATAATATGCTCTAATTTCATCTCTAGAACCTATGAATCCCAATGTAGTAATTTCATATATCATTGGAAATTGACGAAAATTCAATAGTTATATTAACAGAAAAAAGATAAGAAAAATTGTTAAATTTATGTCTAAAGTTCATTAAAGACTGTTCGTGCAATGATATCGTCTTGGAGAGCTTTAGTGAGATCTATAAACCGAGCGGAATATCCAGTAACCTTAACTGAAAGATCTAGATATTTTTCGGGATGTGCTTGAGCGTCTCTCAGTACTTCTGAACTTATTGGATTAATTTGAAGCTCTCGTCCTCCTAACTCAAAATAAGCTTCTAATATAGAAGTCATTTTGTCTATACCTTCGTCTGTCTCTATTAAAATTGGATTGATCCTTACATTTAATGCTACTCCATCGGTAAGGAGGGCATCACGCGAAGCTAAAGCTACCGATCGGAGGGTCATGGTAAGACCATTCTTTTCAGTACCATTTACAGGAGAAAGTCCGTTAGATACGGCTTCTCCATATAATCTCCCATCTGGAGTTGCTCCTAACATTCTACCCTCTAGGACTTGTGTTCCTGCGGCAGATACTAGGCTTGCACGATATATACCATTACCACCCCTCACATGATATTTTCTTGGAAGTTCACTAAAAACTTGTGTAACCCATTTTGCGAGTTCGTCTACCTTTTCATCTCCATTACCATATTTAGGTGCCTTGTTTCTCAATAACTCTTTGAGTTCTTCTGCTCCTCTAAAATTACTGCGAATGTGTTTTACCAATTCTCCCATTGTTACTAATTTTTCCTCGAATACTGCCCAACGAATTGCTGCCAGTGAGTTAGTTACAGTTCCTAATGCTTGTCCATTCATACAACTATTATTGTAACGTGCTCCATTTCGAGTTATATCCATTCCACTCTCTAGGCATCCTTCTATTGTAGATGATAGTAATGGATAAGGATAACCTTCAGCAAATGCTTTGTCTTTTATCTCTGCCATTTTCGCAACCCTATCTATTGCAAAAGTAAGTTGATCTACAAACGCTTGTTTCACGTCTTCGAAAGAAGCGAAAGTGCTAGGATCGGGAGTTTTTGCTCCAACAGTTCGATTTCCTGACATAAGAACACGTCCTTCGTTTAACGCCATGTTAAAAACGATTGCCATAAAAATACCATTACCTCCTGTATAGGAGAAATCATTACCTGTACCTGTAAGTTCCGTACACCCAACAACTGAATAGTCTCGGGCATCTTCTAACGAATAACCATCTTCTTGAAGTTGTGGTATTAATATATCATCATTATGAATAGCCATTCCCGCAGTATGTTTAAACGCCTCAATCGTTCTCTTTACAAAATCTCGAGGCGATTTGGAAGAAATCCTTATCGATAATGTATTTAATAAGCTTTTTACATTTGCAATGGCCTCGAGAAACATATAAGACACTTCATTTGTAGCATCGTTTCCATCCTTATCTACTCCCCCAATGGTTATGTTATTTTGTCCTGCCATAACCACGGTAGCAAGTTTGACTAGATATTCTTCAATTACTTCTAATGCTTCATCATAAGTAATCCGTCCTTCTGCTAAATCAACTGCATAATATGGGTAAAGATATTGGTCTACTCGTCCCTGAGAAAGCACACTTAACTCACCTTGACTCATTTCCATAACAACATGGGTCATCCATATCGATTGAATAGCCTCCATGAATGTTCTTGATGGAAGGGCGGGTACTCTTCTTGCGCGTTCGGCAATTTCTAAGAGTTCTGTCTTCCTTGGTTCTGATGTTTTTTCAGCCATTTCCAAGGCGAGATTGACATACCGATTGGAATAATCACAGACAGCTTTTGAAGTTACCAGCACTGATTCATAAAAATCTTTGCGTTGTTCATAATTCTCATCTGTTTCCTTAAGTTTCGCAAGGCCTTCACCAGCCATTTTTTCTATTCCTTTAAATCCTATTTTTAAAACACGTCTATAACCAGGAATGACATGACCTTGAGAGTCGGATAGTAATATATAAGTATCGGGCATCTGACCTAAAAATTTATTAAATATATCAGCCATAGGTCCTGTCTGATCCGTTAATAACCCCGCTTCCCTCAAAAGATTCGCTTTTCGACTACTTAAAGTCTTTCCCTCCCAAAAGGGAAAAATTTCATTTTTCAACTCATTAAGCTCTTGCTCTGTAAAAGGAGCATAACGTTCAAGTGATTTAAGTTGTGCAGTAAACATCTTTTTAGCATTCTCATTGATGGTATCATCTAAGATTAAACCTAAAATATTAACATGCCCTCCAAGTTCTATTTCGAAAGGATCAGCTCTTATTTTACTAGATTTTACTCCTACAAGAAGCTCATCATCATCAATCCTTATAGGAAGGCAGCGTAAGAATTCTTCTAATGCTTTAGCTTTCCGCATACAAGGCGGAGAATCTAGCATCTGCTTCCATATCCTTGTATAACATCGTGCACGCTCAATATCATACTCGAAAGGATGCGATAGCATTTCATCTCTAATTTTACGAACCCTCTCAGATGGTACGCCTTCAAGAGGACTCATTTTCAAATTTTGGACTACCATAACATAAATAATGCTCATCTCATTAATAAATATATAACTTGAAAATTCAAGCTAAAGTCTTATAAATATAATATTAGATAGAATAATGCATGAAAATGAAAATATGATAAATTTTTAATCTAAAAAATGTAAGAGGATCAATAACAATGCCATTTTTCGAAAATGAAGGAGTAAAAATATATTACGAAATTGAAGGAGAAGGGCCACCTGTGATAATGCTTCATGGGTTTGCCGCAAATATCGAAGCTAATTGGAAAACTACTAATTGGGTAGATTTTCTAAAGGATGATTATCAATTAATACTTGTAGATTGTCGTGGACACGGGAAAAGTGATAAACCTAAAGATGCTGCTCAGTATGGAGAAAAGATAAATGAAGATATCGTTAAATTACTTAATCATTTATCTATTGAAAAGGCTAATTTTTTTGGATATTCTATGGGGGCAAGAATAACTACAGATATTTTGCTTCAAAACCAAGAACGCTTTATAAGCGCTATCATTGGAGGATTCCCACTCTACTATCCCAAAAAAAGTACAAAATTCATTGCCAAACTAATGATGAAAAAATGGATAAAGGGTTTAAAAAAAGCAGATCTTGATGATATTAAAAATAAAGCAGCTTTAAGATTCCGAAAAGTAATTTCAGAGTATGCTGATTCTCACTTACAAGATCTTGAAGCTTTAGTTTATGTATTGGAAGGGGATATTCAACGTCCCGATGGTATACTCCCAACTAATCCCGAAAGGAAAGAAGTTCTTAAAAAAGTCAATGTACCAGTTATGACAGTTTTCGGATCTGATGATAGATTAATTAAAGGAGGTAAAATCACAGGAGTTCAATTAGTACCAGATTCTTGTCATTTCCAAATCGAAGGAAAAGACCATATTACTGTTGTCGCAGATCCCAAATTTCACATGGTCGTAAAAGCTTTTCTGGATTATGTAAACAAAATTTAAGATAAAATTAAAAACAATCCAACAGTTTCTTTAGAATCAATATACAATTTTAAAGATCCAAAGTGAGATATTTAAAAGAAAAAAACCTGATATTAAATAGCAATTTAAACGCTTTGGGTTAATTGGGGTTTCATATAGAAAGATTACAAATTGGTTTTTGGAGTTAGTAGAAAATTTTTTTAATAGACACTAAAAAGCAGTCAAAATTTGTTAAATCTAAAGATTTTCATTTAGACTTTAGAATTAAGACTAAATTTCCAAAATTAAGAAGTAATAATGTATTTAGATTGCTTTTATAGCTATTTATTTACAAACTCCTTAATTATTGACTCTAATTGTTTTTTGGATAATCTGAATGTAAGTATATCATTGCGGGTTAATAACCTTACCAAAAAACCATAAATCATCTTGGGTGATATTTGTGTCATCTAGTATTTTTTTAATAATGTTGAGGTTGGATTGTTGTTTTATCACTTTTTTAGCTGTTTTAGAGCCAATTTCTTGCCTCTCCGTATTTAATTCGAGATTAAATTTATTATTCACTTATTTGGTTCAATTTCAACTTCCAAATCGCTTAAGAGAAAATCTATTTTCTTCGCTATATGATTAATTCGAGGTATGGTATTTAAATGCTCTACATTATCTCCTCCTAGTAGAAAAGTAATGGTTCCTGCCCCT
>JBHLPN010000041.1:0-14980 GCA_048939445.1 Promethearchaeota archaeon
TCCCATTTTTCTTCTTTGCTTTTGGGACAGGAGTAGCACGCCCCATTCTTACAAGTAAATTAACTAATACTGTTAAAAAAGAGGAAACAGGCAGTTTACTTGGAGTAAATAATTCTTTAACCAGTATTGGTCAAATAATAACACCAATTCTAGGAGGAATTATGCTCCAATTTCTTCCTACACAAATATTACCAACTGTATCAGCAACTATATTTACTCTTATTATCATACTATGGAAATGGATGATAACTCCCCCAATTAAAGAAATAAAAGAGCCTATTATTGAGACTAAAGTATAAAATAATAATTTCTATTTATAACCTTATTTCGTTTCAAAATATATGATATTGCTGTATTTCAAAAATATTATCCAAGTTGAGTTTTTATTCGTGAAACTCAACTTTCACGAAAATAGTAGAAAATAATTATAAACGTGATTTAAGCAATAAATTAGCAATTGTAGAAAAAGCATAATCCACGTTTTCTCCTAACAACGCAGATGTTTCAATATATCCTAACTCTAATTTATCTGCTATTTTATTTACCATATTAGAGGTTACTTGTCTTTGGTCAGCTAAATCCATTTTATTTCCGATAATAAATCCCGTTAATTCTTCAGATCGATCTTTTAGCTGTTCTATCACATCAGAAAACCATTTAGGAATGTTTTTAAAAGATTCAGGTCTAGTTAAATCAAAAACCAAAAAAACTGCGTCAGATCCTCGGTAAAATTGATTCCGCATGGTTGCAAATTTTTGTTGTCCTCCTATATCCCAGAGGGTTAATTGTACGACAGTATCTTCGATTTTAAAAATTTTATCGCTAACCATCACACCTAGTGTAGGTACATAATTTCTTCTAAATGCATTATCAGTATATCTTAATATTAACGATGTTTTACCCACGTTTGGATCTCCAACAATTATTATTTTAAATTGGTAATCTATTAAACTTCTATCTTTAATTTTTTGATCAGGAAACTCTTCACTAGCTTGTTGGGTAATTTCTTGTTGTTTTAATTCTTCCAAAAGGCTTGATATATTAAATTCAAGATGTTCTAGCACTTCCATGAGATCATCTTTAGAAGCTTTTGATTTTTCTAGACTTACTATTGCTGGAGTAAGATTATTAAATGGAATTGAAAGATCATTCATATATTTATAAAAAATTACATCATCATTTTCTTGAAATAATAAAATGAGAGCTGATTGACCAATGTTCCCTCGTCTTGATACATCGTCCCATTTAATATATTTTATTAAACCCTTTAAGTTCATAGAAGGAAATGGAAGGATAACTAAAGATTCCGGGATAAGACCTTTCTCTCCTGATAAAACTGTTAAAGCTTTGATACTAATATGGATTAGATCCATTTGCGTAAATTTCGTAGGACGCCAGGCTACAGGATTTGGGCCAATCTCATCGTTCATTTCAACGTAAACAATTCCCTCAATTATTTGTCGTTTCATGATTACAAGGCTTTTCTCTTAATGGAGTAATTTTATGTTTATAAACTGTAAATTTTTCGCTTTTAACTAATAATAAATTATTTTTATATAAATAATAATCGCTGAAAAAAAAAGATTTTATGTTATGTTTTTAATCCTAAGTACATAAGCCAGAAGCTACTTAAATATCCTATTCTCACCACAATCACAAAAACTCCTGGAGCAGTTAGTCCCTCTAATAATCCAAAAATACAAAAGCATAATGACCCTGCTGAAAGGTATAGGAAATTTTTTCGAATTACTCCTGAAGATTGAAAACCTTTGTATATAAATCCAAAACCTAAGACAAAAAGAACTGCTAATAATAATCCTCCCATTAGAAATCCTGCAAGAGTCATTAAATTTACATTATAATCAATTAAACCATTCGGTATCGGGTTGAAATTAAAAGAACCTAGGGGATCAATAAAGATTACAATTTCAAAAATAATACTAATAATTGCTATTACTGATAATAAATACAATTTTGTCTTAGGAATTATGAGTTCAACACCAATATACATTGCGGTAATGATTGTAGGAGCATAAAAAACATAACTTAATAGACCAACCAGTCCAGTTGAATTATCTATATTGCTTGTAGTGAAAAGAACCCATAAAAAATCAGTAAATACACCTAAAAACATAAGACCAGCAAGCATATTAGCTAAACCTAAATATCCAAGAAGTTTTGCCTTAGTCTTTCGTGACCGAAAGATAAAGAATAAACCAAAAACCAAGCCAAAAATTACCACTCCTGAAGCAGTGATACCATCAATCCAACCGTTAATATCTAAAGGCAAACTTAATTTTCACCATATTTTATCCTTTTATTCAATGGAAAGAGAAATGATTAGTTGTTAAATATATTATCTTTCAGTTTAATAAATAATATGTTATTAAGAGACGATCTTGATCCCTATTAAAATATATAATACGCGTTTAGAAAAATAGATAGAATTAAATTAATCTTTGATTTTCTCTAAGATTGAGATGATTCGATAAATTGTAGTACGAGCATGGAAGGGAATATTCGGATCTTGAGATAGATCATCCACCATATACATTATATTACTGGCAACGACACCAGGAGTTTCATCTTCCCTATGCAACTCATTGATACCTCTTTGTGCTATTCTTTTAATGTTTCTCGGTACACTGCGATCACTAATCATACCATTTAAAAGATATTCAACATTTTCAAAGGCTTTTTTTTCCTCATCGGTTATTGCTCTTGGCATCGAAAAGATCCCCAAAAAATGTATTTTTGTAAAATAAGAAGTTTAAAAAGTAAAATTTTTTTTAAAATTTAATTTTTTTGATTTTTTATAAAATATTAGTAGATACCGAATTCACGAATTTCTCGTTTCAATTTAGGGATTTTCTCATCGTACTCTTTTATTTTATTTTGATATTGATTGAAAAATGCACTGAATTTCTTAATTCCTCCTTGATCAATTTCTTTTACAAAATCGTGTGAGAACTTTTGGACAGTATTGAAAATCTCATCAAATTGTTTAGTAGATATCAAAAGTTTTTGTTTTACTTTTTTCCCTTGCTTTCTTACCATATTACGAAGTTTACCTCGGGGGATTCGAATTTTTTCTATTAATTTATCGCATTTACTTAGGAATTCATAAGATTGTACTTTATATGAATCGTCTAGTTTAGCTTCAATTATTTCAGTTCTCCAAGTATTCATTCTTCCTCTTGCAAATGTATCAAAATTCAACGATATTGAGTCAATCCCTTCTCTTACTAAAAATCTGAGAAATTCGGGGTCATCACTGGGAGCTTGTCCACAAATACCGACTTTCTTACCAAATTGATGAGCTGTTTTAATCAAATGACTAACGGATCTCCTTATTGCTTCACTATTAGTATTATAATTATAATTATTCATCAATGGGATCATTTTTTCGTTGTCTCGTCCGACTCCATAAGTTAATTGTGTTAAATCATTAGAACCTATTGAAAAACCATCTAAGTGTTGACTAAAAATATCAGCACAAATTATGTTAGAAGGAATTTCAGCCATAACATATACCTTTAAATCATTTTGACCTCGAATTAATCCCTCACTCTCCATAATTTGCATTATTTTTTGAGCTTCTTCTGGGCTTCTACAAAATGGTAACATAGGTATTATATTTGTTAAACCCCAATCTCTAGCTCTTTTAATTGCTCTTAATTCTAACATAAAAGCGTTTTGAAATTCATCATGTACATATCGAGAACAACCTCGAAATCCCAACATTGGATTATTTTCTTCACTTTCATAAATCCATCCCCCAATTAAGTTAGCATATTCATTAGTTTTAAAATCTGAAAGTCTTACTACACATTCCGCTAAACTTCCATCATCTAATTCTTTCCAAACTCCCGCGGCAATAGTAGCAATTCCTTCCGCTAATTTTTGTACATAAAATTCTTCCTTATCTGGTTGATTAATTGTTAATTCTCTAATCTTATCTAATGTTTGTTTTAATCTTAAAATTTCTTGACTAAAAGGATCCTTATGATAAAGATCACTTTTTTTCATACTCTCAATTCTTTTTCTTTGTTCTAAAAGGATATCATATCTCATAACTAGTGCCTCAAAATCAATTAAAGCATTTGGATGAATTTGAATTTCATCATTTATAATAAATTCTAATCTAGCTAATCCTGTTCCATCGGGATACTTTCCAGAGGACAAAGCACCTTTAGGAATACCTAGATTGACTAAAACTTTAGTTCTCGTAGAGGGGAGTTTAGCAAATTCAAGCTTATCAAAATCATATTCTACATCTTTTAACCAAATTCTTGGTTCTCCTTCGCTACAATCAATAGTAACATATTCCAATCCATCGCGTTGTTTTTCTTTCATTATTTGGACAATATTATCAGCCCCCACAATAGAAGCTATATTTAACTCTCTTGAAACGATTGCTGCGTGACATGTAGGACCACCTCTGCTGGTAATTACACCACCTAAATTCTGCATGTAAGAAGTCCAATCAGGATTAGTTTCTTCAGTTATTAGAATATCTCCTTCCCGTAATAGATGAGCATCGTTTATAGTTTCTATAATTTTAATTTTTCCATATCCAATTCTCCGCCCTATGGCAATACCTGTATTCTCAATATATAATCCTTCTTCTACTAACTTTTCAGGATCCTCAAGGAGATAAAAAATTTCTTCGACATCTCCTTTAATACTATGGACAGTTTCAGGTCGAGCCTGCACAATATACACCTTCCCATTATTCCCTACCGCAAATTCAATATCCATCCGTCTGTCATAATGTTCTCTAATCTTTTGAGCATATTCTGCTAATATTAGGACTTCATTATCGGTCAAACAATATTTTATCTGTTTTTCTTCTGGTATTGGAATTACTTCAGTCCCAATTTTATCAGTACCTTTAGAAAAAATCATCATTTTTTCTTTTTTTGCGAGTCCACGACGAATTATTCTTAATTGCCTAGGATCATGCTTGAAAACTATGAATTCATCCCCTTTTTCTACTCCTTGAACAATTAATTCACCTAAACCCCAAGTTCCTCTAATAACAACTACATTTGGATTGCCCGAATCAGGATCCTCTGTAAACATTACTCCAGACGACTTAACGCCTTCTAATCCCCCAGCCATTTCCTGAACGCCAACAGATAATTTCACAGAAAAATGATCGAATCCTGCCCGTTCTCTATACATTGTAGCACGAGTAGTAAATACAGATGCCATATCCTTTAATATATATTCTAAGATTTCATTCTCTCCAGAGATATTTAAATGAGTATCTTGCTGACCTGCGAAGCTAGCATCTGGTAAATCTTCTGCTGTTGCTGAACTTCTTACTGCATAAGTAGTTTCTTCACCAATTTTCTCAATCAGCTTAGCATATGCATCTAAGATTTCATCGGCTAAAGAATCCGGTATTTTTGATTGCTCGATAACATATCGGATATTAGCACAAATTTTATCAACTTTTTCAACTGCTTTTATATCCTCAGATTTCAATTCATTAGAAATCTTTCTAATATCTCTAGCAATCAATTCTCGAAGTGAAACTTCTTTTTCTTTAATTGTATAAAAGTTAGTATCTAATACATAGTCAAAAGCTTCTGATGTTACAGCAAAACCAAGGGGAACAGAGATTCCAAAGCTTAATAATTCTCCCAGCGACGCGTTTTTACCTCCTACAAGAGGGACATCACTCACTCTTAAATCTTCAAAGAATTTAATATATCTATAATCATTCATATTAACGAGACTCTCCTAAGCATAGGAATAATGAGAATTTCTCTAAATAATAATAATTATTCTTCTGATTATAAATTAAACGTTAATAAAAAAAGTAACGTCAACGCTTAATTATTTTAACTCGCTTTCAAATACCTTAAAATCAGAATCTGAATATAGGCAAAAGATCACCTGTTTAATTTGAGTGTTTTCTTGTAAATATTCTTTTGTTGATGCAATCATAATTCTAGCACATTTATCAATTGGATATCCAAAAATCCCTGTTGAAATGGCGGGAAATGCTATTGTTTTAAGATTATTCTCATCCATTAATTTCAAGCTATTAAAAGTTGCATTTTTTAGTTTAAATTCTTCATTTCCCTCTCCCATTCGTGGTCCCACTGCGTGAATTACATGCTTAGCTTTAAGATTACCTCCAGTTGTAATAACCGCGCCTCCCACATAAGTACCGCCTATTTGATTGCATTCTTGTTGAATTTTGGGACCACCCTTTCTCTTAATAGCTCCTGCTACACCTCCGCCCAATATAAGTTGTGCATTAGCTGCGTTAACAATAACATCCGTATCTTGTTCTGTAATATCTCCTTGAACCAAGCTAATTAGTGAATTTTTCACTTTTAACTCTTTCATATTTAACCATATTCATTGTTTTCTATAAAATTTCAGTAAAAATAAAAAAGATTTTTATTGATCTTCACGATTTTTTTTAAAGATCTCATCTAATTTAGCCCTATCTTCATCAGACATTTTACTCATAGCTTCCATATTTTGACGCATCAAATCCATCATGATTTTTTGTGAAATCATTTGATTTAATATGGGTAATGCGATTCTCATTCGAGTCAATTCATAATGCATGATTTTAGCGGTTTCCCTCATTTCTGCTAATTCTTCTTTTGACATTTCTTCTTCTCCGATCCCAGGACAATCAGCATCAACGACAATGAAATTTTTTCCATCATATTCTAGTGGATATGTACGACAACTTAAAGGGCGGTTATCATATACTAAGCATTTCCTATCATCTTTATTGTATAAAGGGCATTTTACATCGATTAACTCTTCAATAGGAATAGTTTCAAATGGATCTTTAGTACTTTTTTCTTCTTCTCCTTCTTTGGGAGGAGGTGCTAATGGTTTTAAAATTAAATCAATTCCACCATCAGGTTTATTATAGATATCTAAATATGGCATAAAATTTGCAACTACTCCATTTCTTGCCCACATTTCTAAATCCCATAACGTTATTGGAATTGGACCCCTTTTAATGCAACACTCGTCGCAACGAGTACATTTAAACGTAAATTTTGCTTTTGGTTTCTCTTCAATTATTTCTTCTTCACTATCTTCTTTTTTTTCAGATTCTTTTACTTCTGAAGTTTGATTTTCTTTTTCATCATCAGCCATAAAATTCTCACTTAATGATTATTTATGAAGATAAAATATTTTAAAATCGGTTTGAGAAATAAGAATTCAATCTAGAAAAAAAATATTATTTTTATTCCTAATAAAAAATTTTGAATCTTTAAGAAATCATAAATAATTTTTTATCATTCAATAAACGTCCAAGATTTATTAACGCAGGTTCAATCACTTTTTTCTCATTTACTCCAGTAAAAACTATTTTACCATTGCTAAATATCAAAAAGACTGACTTTACCGGAGTTAATGAATGATATATTAAACCAGGAAAAACTTCAGGTTCATATATAGTGTTATCTAGTTTCAATGCTGCTAAATCCAAATTAATTTGCTTATAAAAGTTTGCAGTGATTACAATATTTACTATCTTGGGTTGCATTGAATTGATATCAATATGGAACTCAAGAGTTTCATTAAGTTTTAGAACCAACAGAGTTAAAGCTAAATTAATTTGATCAAAAGATTTTAATCCTGTTAAAATTAATTTTCCATTCTTGAAAACGATTATTACACACTTCGGACGTTTTAATCTCATAAAAAGTCCGGGAAAACGGTCTGAATTGTATTCTGTATTGTGCAATTCAGCTGAAATTCTGTTTAAATCAAGATTTTTTTCGGTATTCAATGATGATTTAACAACAATGTTTTGAATAGTATAAGTTAAACTTCTAATATCATCTTCTGGGGTTACATCGAGAACCATCAATGAACTCCTAAAATTTTCTTATTTCTAATTAAATTCATTAAGTTATTAAGTTGACATTCTATTTAATTCTACTTTTTCAAATTATTTGCAATAAAAATTCTGACAGAGTGTATCTCCGTCAATCTTACGCTTAATTCAGCCGAAATAGATAAAAAAAATAATAAAATAGATAATAATTAGCCTCTTTAATCTGCTTTCATAACTCTCATAATAGATAAAATTAAATAGAATTACAATATAACCTTTCTAAAAAGAATTTTTAATGAAGTATAATTATTACCTTTATAATAATGCCTTGAAAACATCCATTATGAAGCAACTAACCTTGAGAAAAATATTTATCTGGGTAATGTTGACAATTAATTTGTTATTTGCTTTTGTAATCGGTTTAACAATCCCAATGCTGGGAATCATGAGTTATTTTTATCTTGGATTGGTAATTATTCCGTTATTAATTATTCTCAATTATATAATAATAGATAGGTTTCACTATTATCTGAAACATACAAATGAAAGAGAAGAAAATACTGATGCAAAAATTTAAGGAATGGACCAAAATTAAGAAACCTATTATTGAATATAATGAGAGAAGATATATTTTTTCTATAAGGGCTTTAGTTTTTTTTGCTATCGGAGCTCCTATTTCAGCTTACCTCATCTATTTGTTTTTTGATTTGAGAATAAATTACTGGTTGCACGAAATTGTAGTCAAACAAACTGTTTATTTCTTAAATTTGTTTTTTAATATGAGTGCGGAAGCTCAATTCGCTCCAAGTGGCGTATACGATTGGAGGTTTTTTATTCCTGATAAAACTCCCATATATTTTGAGACATTTTGTACAGGGGTTCAAGCAATATGTATTTTTGCAGGAATTATAATCTTTACGCCCCATAGTCAAGATCCAACAACAAAGGAAGATATAATATGGAGGAAAACAAAAGCTCTTATTGTTTCATCAGTTATATTTTACATTGTAAACATTATTCGAATGTTAATACAAATTGATTTATACTATATTGGATATGCGTGGAATGATATTCATGTATCGATAAGTGCAGCTTCCTCTTTTATTGCTGCAATAATCGTTCTATTGATGCATAAATGGATTCCAGAATTTATTTTATCAATAATATATACTGGAACTCTTGTAAGCGAACCTATAAAGCAAAAGAGAAAAGAAAGAGTAAAAAAAATGGTAGAAAATACACATAAAGTTGAAAAGCAATTAATGCAAAAGATTTTACGAATGGAAAAAAAGAATTTTTCAAAAGAAATCTCTATTTGGTCTGAAGATTTCGGTTATATGATTGAGGGAGACTTTATTATTATTCCGCCTGAAAAAACCTCTAATTTTATAGAATTATTAATGCAAGATAAACCTTTTAAAAAAGAAAGTTAGTAAATTTTATCTACTTCTTATTAATCAATTATAATAATAAATGGAGCTATTATTGAATTATGTTAAATTTTGAAACTGAGCAAAAAACTATCGAAGTAGGGGATGTTAAATTCGGAGGGCAGCCAGGTGAAAATCCAATTGTTATGATAGCAACAGTTTTTTATGCAAAGCATGCTGCTTTATTAGATGAAAAAACCGGTGAATTTGATAAAGATATTCTCGAACAAGAATTAAATGATTTTACAGAAATTGTAGAAGAAACACAATTACAAGGCGTAATAGATATTGTTGGGTCATATCCAGAAGCTTTAATAAGAGAATGTGAGTATGTTGCAGATAGTGTAGACTATCCTTTTTTAGTTGATGGGTTGAATGATTCCTCTAGAATTCCCGCTATGGCAGGATTAAGTGAAATTGGATTATTGGACAGAGCTATATTAAATAGTATTGATGAAAATACTAATGATGAAAATTTAAATAAGTTAAAAGAAATTGGAGTTAATAACGCAGTATTATTAACTTTTGGAAATAAATATATATTTCCACATCAAAAATTGAAATTTTTAAATGAAACATTAATTCCTAAAGCCCAAAAAGCAAACATTAATAATTGTATTGTTGATACAGCAGTATTAGACTTACCTTCAATTTCCATCAATTTTGAAACAACAGGATTGATTAAAAAAGAATTGGGACTACCAACGGGTTTTGCTCCCGCTAATGCGATTTACGGTTGGAGTTTTGTAAAAAAATATGGTGAAAGCGCTCGGTGTGGAGCAATAGCCTCTATAATGGCCTATTGTGCAACTGCTCCTAGTGATTTTATTTTGTTTGGTCCAATAAAATTTGCTAAATGTATTATACCTGCAATGGCCTTAATTTCTGGAGTTAATTCTTATTACCAAAAAAGAGTAAAAAGGCAGAAAATATCTGAAAAAAGTCCTCTAAAAGTAATTTTTTAAGCAATGTATCTTAATAGTAGATCTTCAGTATAGCTTAGAAATCTTGGCAATTCCGCTTTTATTTTTTCTTTTCTTTTTTCATTATCGACCAAAAATAGAAAGAACATACTATTATCTTCAATTTGAATTTTTTGAATAATAATTACTGAATTAGCTACTTTAAATACTGCCTCATTTTGTTTTAATGCCTTAAATTTAGTAAAGATTTTAAATAATATTGCAAACTGAGGAGCTGTAACTTCAAAAACATTTATTACTTCTGATTTTGGAATTTTAGTTAATTCCATTGCTTGATTACTGTAAAAATCCGCAAGAACTAAGCCATCAATACTTAATAATAGTGTTAAATAGGATTCTGTCATTAAAGAAAAATTTTTGAGATTATGGTTTATCAAATCTCTATTTGGACTCAATTTTGAGATCCCTGAGGAAAATGCTCGTAATATAGTAAAAATTTGAAAAATACTTGTTATATAAGTTTCAAAGGGTTCATTCTCGTTAATTTCACTTAATTTATTGTGTATATATTCAACATTTTCATAAATTTCTTTCGTTTCTAAGATATCCGAGTCTCCTTTTGATAATATATATACAATGGGTGTATCTTGATTGAATTCCTTTATAACACCTTTTAGATTTTGAAGATATTCAATACTTTCATCAAATCTAGATTTATTTTTAATGTCAATAAAGTAAAACATTAAATCTGCTTCATATAAATAAATTTCTGCTTTATCAATGTACTTCTCTCGAAATCTCCTCTGTCCACCTAAATCCCATAGAAATATTGTTGCCCCTAAAGCTTCAATAGATTTAATACTAGCTCCTACAGTGGGTTTAAGTCCAATTAATTTACTATATTTACGATCTACTGAAAGTAGAAAACTAGTTTTACCTGAGTCATCCAATCCTGCGAATAAAATCTTCATCTTTCTATGAGTTGTAACTGGTGTGGAAGGACTTTGTTCGATTTGAATTATTTTTAATAACAAATCTTGAAAATTACTCTCAACTTCTTCTCTTGGGGGGTAAGATTTCTTCATTTTATCATCAAATTTTTTGAAGAATTCAGACACTACTGGCTTAATTCTATTAATGTTATTGTACAAAAAACTGCGGCTGTTTTCTTCCACCAATATTGAAAATGCCGTTGGTACAGGAGAATTTTTGGAGTGTGTTCTAATAAAATGAAAATAAGTAAGTGAAGTCGTTTTAAAATCGGGATAAGGTAGAATAGCGAAATATTGGATCTTCTTAACATTCTTCTCTTCAATAATTATTTTATCACTAATAAACAGACTTAAGTTTTTAATGGAAATCTGAGTTATATCTCTGTATGTTAAAATAAGTTCCTCTTCCATGTTTGATTCTTTAGTACGCTCTTTTAATTCTTTCTCGGTAACATAATTTGGATAGCAATAAATTGGAGATGGGCCCATTTCCCCATAAACACTGAAAACAAATCCTCGCACTAGTGAAGTTTTGAGTAAATCTTCCATTCTTTTGAATATTGATTTTTGAATTTTAAATTTCTTATCTTATTTTAATTTAAGCAAACTTAATTATTAATAGCTTTATATTTAAATAATAGATGTATCTTAAAAAAATCGCTGAAAGCATTAGAAATAATCGTTATATCATAGAAAAGAAAGAGATTAACCCTATTGTACAATATATTGATAAGAATTCCTACAAAAGTGTTAAGATCTTCACTGATATCGGTGAAGATTCAGCTTCAATAGAAAATAAAGAGAAATTAATATTAATCACAACTGATAGAATAAGAACTGAATTTATCGAAAATTTCCCATTTGGAGCTGGATTTAGTTCTATTTTAGTAAGTATTGATGATATTTATGCTTGTGGAGGTACTCCTTTAGCAGCAAGCATAATTATTTCTGTAAAAGATCTTAAAACTTGTAATGAAATTTTAAGAGGAATATGTGAAGGTTCAAATAAGTTCCAAGTACCTATTATAAGAGGTCATACAAATGTTCATAGTGAGTGCTTTGAATTAAGCTCTACAATGATAGGGGAAATAGATAAAGAAGATTATATTTCAGCTGGAGGTGCCCAAGAAAATGATAATATAATCTTAGTAGTCGATTTTGATGGAAAGATTGGAAAAGCTAATAAACTTTATTATGACACAACCACATTTAAATCATCAGAAGAAGTTCTTAAGAAAAGAAAATCTATGAATGTTATGGCGAAAAGTCATTTAGTGAATGCATCTAAAGATATCTCAAATGGAGGAATATTTGGAACATTATTACAAATGATTAAATATTCTAAAGTTGGAGCTGAAGTAAATATTAATAAAATTACTATTCCGCCTTTCTTAGTTGAAAATGACTATGATTTGGAAACCTATATCAAAATGTATTTAACTACCTCCTTTATATTAACTGCCCCAGACTATAATTGTGATAAGATAATTGAAATATTTAGAAAGCATGAAATGAACTCAAAAATTATAGGAAATATTATAAAAGAAAAAAATCTTCTAAGAATAAACGATGGTAAGGAATCTATTGATGTTATCAGATTTTGAATATTTATAGTTTAAATTTTATTTTAATTCTCCAAGATGAGTGTGCTTGATATAATAAAAAATTTGAGAAAATGAGTTTGATTAATATGAATTTTGATTTTAAAAATGAATATAATGGAATAGTTTCTATAATTGGAGCAAGTGAGATTGATAAAGACACTGAAAAAAAAGCAGTTGAAATTGGGAGATTACTTGCGCAAAATAGATTTATAATAGTATGTGGAGGACTCTCTGGCGTAATGGAAGCGGTTTGTAAAGGGGTAAAAAGAGAAAATGGATTAACGATTGGAATTATTCCTCATATAGAAAAATCATTAGCAAATAAGTTTGTAGATATTGTAATTCCATGCCCTTTTTCACAAGCAAGAAATATTGTAGTTGTACTTAGTGGTGATGTGTGTTTAGCTATTAGTGGCAAAGCAGGAACATTGTCAGAAATTTGTTTCGCTTGGATTTATCAAAAACCTATCGTAGCATTGTCTAGTGTTAAGGGTTGGTCTTCAAAAATAGCTAATCAGAAATTAGATGATAGAAGGAGCGATATGATCTACGGTGTGAAGACGCCTCAAGAAGCTATCATGAAGATAAAAGAATTGATAAATAAACGACAAGTATAATCCTATATCTTATTGATGATGGACACAATATATCAAACTGTTTATACAAAACAATAAATAATAAAAAGTCTAAAATAATATGAGATAATATTGTATTTCACAAAATTAACATTTTTATATATAAATTATTTTTATTACTTTAAAGGTGGAATTTCACTTTGGATAAAAATCTTAAACAATCAATATTATACTTGAAAAAGGAAGAACCAGTGAAACCCGAAGTTTCAAAAATATTATTCACTGGATTAGATGATGCTGGTAAAACAAGTATAATTTTATCACTTCAAAGAGAATTTTCCAAAATTGCAATTCTTTCTCCGACTCGAGGGGCTCAGAAAAGGATATTTGATTTTCTTGGAAAAGAAATCTCAGAATGGGACCTAGGAGGTCAACTAAGCTATAGAATTGCCTATCTGAAAAATCCAGGAAAATATTTTGAAGGAACGGAAATTGCAATCTATGTAATTGATGTTCAAAATAAACCGAGAATTCCTGAAGCAATAAGTTATTTCAAAGATGTAATTGCACAATTTAAAAAATTAGACATTGAGCCACCGATATATATCTTTCTTCATAAATATGATCCTGCATTACGAAGAAGTGCTCAAAACGAAATGGAAGCATTAGTAATTAAGCTAAAAGATGAAATTAGAGCTACTAATTATAAAGAACTATATTATTATGAAACATCTATTTATGATTTTAGCTCAATAATTTCTGCTATGTCTGAAATTCTTTTAAGTTTATATCCAAAATCAGAATTGATCGAAAAAACTATTATTGAATTCGCCAAAAAAGTAGATTCAGAGGGTGTTGTAGTGATCGATGATAATTCACTAATAATCGGATCTTATTATAAAAATGATGAAACTAAGCACCTCCTGACAGCAAGTACCCCATATTTTCTTACACTTAATGACAGCTTCCAATACACCGGTGTGGAAGAGAGGTATGAGAACAGAATGATTGTTCAAAGATTCGGAAAGAATTTTATATTCAAGCAAATTACCCTAAAGAGAGACGGATCCCCATATTACTTATTGCTTCTTAAAGAAGATCCAATTTTTCATAAAGAAGATCTTGAATCTTTTGCCAATTTATTAAGAGAGCTTCTCTATAAATAAGAAGAATGCATTTCTTTTAATTCTGTTTGAATACGTTGTATCTTTATTTTACTATTACTAACATTAATAAAATTGGATTTTTACTTATATTTTATAGAGTAAAAATAAAAAAACATTAATTACACTATTTATTTTATACAGTGTAATTGATTGAGGAGACTAACCAAAATAGTTAGAAAATGGAGATTATACTTTGATTATATGTCAAAATTGTGGAACTACGAATAATGAAGCAAATAGCCATACTTGTAGGAAATGTGGTGCTTTATTACCTGTTTCTTCTAGAACTTCACGATCAAAAAGATTACAAACAGATAAAAAGAAGAAAGAAAAAAATAAACCTGAGGAACAAAACTCGATAGAATCTTCAGATCTAGGTCAAATTCAAGAAGAAAAACATGAACTTCATGAAATTCCTAAGGGAAATAAAATTGAGTTACAGGAGATTCCTACTCACCC
>JBHLPN010000261.1:0-4659 GCA_048939445.1 Promethearchaeota archaeon
TAAAGTAACGAAAAAATATATTAAAATAGTCTTTCTATTTATACATAAATTTAAGCTAAAAAATCGTGTTCAATCTAATTTATAGCATGGAGAGAAAATAAATGTCTACAATTGCTGAAGATATCCGAAAAAATATGATGCTTGTTTTAAAAGAAGAAGAACAAAAAACTGATTTAGAAAATCTTGCGGTTTTATCTCGAGTAGGAATGAAAGTAGCTAGCTCTACTTCTTCAGAATTAGATGCTGATGCTACTTCTGCATCTAGCACAGCCTTAATAGATTTAGGATTAAGATTAAACCAAGCGACGGTTCATGGAGCTTTAACCGAAATTATATTACATAATACATCTGGATATAGTATTTTAATGGCAATTAATGATGAATATATCGTGTTTGGAGGGCTAAGAGCGATCTATCGTATTGGTTATTATTTAGGATACTTAAGAGAATTAGCAAAAAAACTAAACAGACTCATTTCAGGTGATCAAGTAACTGAAATGACGCTTTCTCTTGAAGAGTCTGAATTAGCAAAGATTGAAAAGCAAAAAGTAGAAGAAGAAGGCAAACCTATAATAAAACCTACACTTGAACAAGATAAAGCTGCTCTAGATGATTTGTTAGGATTTTTAGATGATTGGGAAAAGGGTGACGAAGAATTCGAAGAACTTGAACCAACAACTGAAAGTGGTATCGTTTCGATTCCAAAATCAGTAGATCTAGAGCTTCAGAAGGAAATGAAAGTAGTTCAAGAAAATTTGATTTCTCAAGTCTCGGAAAGTGAATTTAAAGTATATGAAGATGAAGTTCCACCAATTCCCCTTGATGATTATACTCCGATGGAAATTGATGAAGAGCCTATTCCTGAAGAAATTACCCCTGTTTCAGAAGAGCAAATACCCTCTGAAGAATTACCACCTATAGGTGAATTACCTTCATTTGAAGAGTTAGGTCCTCCTGATTTTGACTCAGAAGTGTCTGCTTCTGAATATGATACTGAATTTGTACTTGAAGAAGAATCGGAAGCTCTAGGATCTGTATTACGTGATCTAGGCTGGGAGGAAGAAGATTAAGTAGTAATTCGATTCTAGTTTGGATTATTTATATATATTCTTCACTTATTTAGAGTTCTTATTTTTTTACAAGTCTCATCTTGTAATATTAAAATTTAAAATAGTTTTAAATAAAGTCTAGACCAATCTATACATAATTAAATTTATTTTTATAAAATTGTAAAAAACAAAATATTCGTGTATTGAAATGACTGAATCAGAAGAGATTAAGAGAGGAAAAACGAGTAATCTCAGAAAAATAACATATGCCATGCCGAGACTTGGAAGCTCATTAGTACTAGGAATTGAAGGATTTGCTTTTTTTAATCTATATTATTCAGGTTATGGGGTTCCTGCTATTTTTGTTACCTTAGCTCAAGCTATAGGATTTATTGTCGTAGGACTATCTCAATTTTTTATACCCTGGCTGAGTGATGCTAAATATACTCGATTGGGTCGAAGAAAACCATATATAATTGCGATTACTCCCCTCTTAGGAATTTCATTTATTTTTCTATTCTTACCTTCTTATATGGTCCCAAATCTTGATGATAAAATAGCTATTTTTACATGGTTCTTAATATGGGATATAATTTTTAAGATAAGCTATTCAGTGACAACAATATACCAGGCATGGTTAGCTGAACAATTTGAAATTACTGAACGTCCTGTTGTTTCTCAATTTCAGAATATTTTTAATTGGATTGGAAATGGTGTAATGGTAATTGCAACCTTCCTCATTATACCTAAATTTGTAGATCAATTAAAAGTAGACATATATAGTGCACCTTCAATTGATTATCTATTAACTATTATTATATTTGGAGCATTAGCGATAGTTCTTTTCTTTTTAGTTGCATTTTTAATACCAAGAGAGCCACATTATAAAATCGAAACAAAACCTTGGGACAATTTTAAATCTGTGTTGAAAAATAGAAACTATTTACATGTTGTACTAATGATTGGCATCTCAAGTCTAGCCTGGTCAATAATAACAGATGTAATGTTAACATTCTCTACAGACGTATTAGATTTAGGTGGTATTGATTTTTATATAATTGCTGCGTCTCTTATTATAGGGATATTAACTTTCTTATATATTTGGAGGAAATTAATATCTAAAAAGGGCAAAAAACAAACCCTCTTATATGTATTTCTATTTGGAGCGATTTTTCTTCTTTTTACATTCATAGGATTAATTCAAATAGGCTCAGCTTTAGTTTTTGGAATAATTTTTACCATTGGTATAGCGGGAATACTAGGAGGATGGTTTCTCTTCCCATATATTATTTATGCTGATCTCGCTGAAGATGATGAGAAATCCACGGGAGAATTAAAAGCGGGAACTTATGCTGGTTACCCTGCGATAATTCTTAATATCTTTCAAGCATTTGGAGTATTTGTTCTTGGTGTAGCTATTGACACTCTACCAAATATAACTGTAGGATCTTTAACATATTCTCTAGGATTAATTGTATGGGGTCCAATATGTTCTTTAATTTTACTCATCTCCTACTATTTTACTAAAGATAGAGTTAAACTAGATTTTGAATGGGAGAATAAATAACTAATATCTCTTTTTTTTTATTTTTGAGTAATATTTTCAAATAACAAAACTAGTCATGAAATCTCAAAAATAAAAATCTTTTTGAATAACTCTTAAATAAAAAAAAGAAGTCATTAAAAATAATTTAAGAACAATCAAATGTACAATAGAATGTCTCTTCAAGAATTTGGAATCTCTCATAAAAAAATTAAGCCAAAATTAATAGGTTACATTAATTTTCGAGGAGATATAAAACACATCCCTCCCAAGATTGATGAATTATCCCATAAGTATAAAGATTTTGTTTCTGAACCAATTATTGCAGTTATTGATTATGGCGTATATAGTGAAGGAGGAAAGGATATAGATCTTTGCTTTCAACTGAAAGATCAAAAGAAACCGAGTGATATTAAAACAAAGCATCTTGAGAGTATTGAAGTATTATCTCTTACCCATCAAGGTAGTTTAGATACATTAAGCAAAACTTTCCAAAAAATTTCTAATTATTTACAGGAACATCTAGTTTCTGGGACTAGTTGGTTAAGGCTTGTTTTCCATAAATATGATGAAAAAAATGCTGAAGAAAATCAAATAGAAGTTCAATACCAGTTACATAAATGGGATAACAGATTAGAAAAAAGTCTAGATAGAGTTTTAGGTGAAAGAATCAGAAATGAAATCATGAAAGACAGAGACAAATTATTTACAATAGAGGCCTCCTGTGAGGATAGAATAAAATGGCTTAAAGATACCCTATCCCGAATCGATAAAATAACTACTGATTATGAGAAATATGAAATATTGTCTTGTTGTGCACACGAGTTCTCTAAAAAACGAATACAATTTTTGAAGAGTGTCTATGAGAAGAATAGAAGCATTGATGATGTTATAAATGAAATGAAGAAAGATTATGCGTGGTATGAAAGTCCTTTACGGAAAGGTAATAAAATTTATGTAAGTAAAATACCTGTCAATCCAGAAGGATATGAACAAGCTAAATCTCAAGAAGAAAAGAAAAGTAATTACTGTCACTGTAGGTTTATTAATGGCAATTTAGATAAAGATATATCCCCCACTTTTTGTAATTGTAGTACTGGTTGGTATCGTCAATATTGGGAAGGCATATTAGGAAAGCCAATCAGAGTCAACATCTTGAAATCTCTTTTAAAAAATGATGATATCTGTCAATTTGAAATAGTTATCCCTTAAAATAATGATTTAATCTCAAGAATTTAATAATAAATAAAAAGAGATAAAAAGGATTGACAGCGTAATTACTTCTTATTTTAATATCTTCTGTCTTTTGAAACAATCTTTACATTTAATGCCTCAGGACCTTTTCCATCCTTCGAATCTTTGATGTCAAACTCAACTTCATCACCCATGTCGAGCTTACGGAATCCATCCATATCAAGATTTGAAAAATGGACAAATACATCTTCTTGATTCTTAACACTGATAAAACCATATCCCTTTTTAGCATCAAACCACTTAACAAACCCATTACTCTTTTTCTTCTTAGGCATATTTAACTCTCTTTTTTTTAATTAAAAATAAAATGTAACACAAATACTCTTGCTATATTAACAGTAATTTTTATTGAAATTAAATAAAAAAATAAATTTTAATTTTAAAATTTTTTTAAACACACTCTATTATTGGATAAAATCAATAAATAATAGTAAACTTAATTTATGTAGGTATGATTTTCGACACAGTTTTAGAAATATATCAGAAATATTATATATGCGTTCATTGTCTTGGTAGAATGTTTTCTCTTTTAGGTACCAATACTACAAACTATGAAAGGGGTAATTCTTTATTATTGTCGATCACAATGGAAAATCATAGGAATTACATATCTGGAAATAGTTCTGTTCAAAAAGAAGCAATTGCTAATTTAGAATTATTAGCTAATAAGGCTCATTTTAAACCTGCACAAAAAGTCCTAGATAATGAAGGATTGGAATATATGAAGAACAATTCGGATCATATCTGTTATCTATGTCATAATATTTTTTCCAATATCGAGAAATTTATTAATAAAGCAACCCAAATAGTTAA
>JBHLPN010000262.1:0-1107 GCA_048939445.1 Promethearchaeota archaeon
TGTATGTTATGTCCTAATATGTGCAGGTTTGATTGTGGTGTATTGCAGGCATCACTGACAGAAACAATGAGTCCTGCTTATAAAGCTAGAATTGGTTATTATTTAACCATAGGAAAAATTGATCCAATGAAAAAAGAAAATAAAGCTTTCATCGATTTAATGTACAAATGTACCAATGAGGAGAACTGTAAAGTTTGGTGCCCCTTTGAATTTTCCGTAGTTTCTTTATTGGAAAGTGTCAGAGATGATTTAAATGATCGAGGATTAATGCCTGAATACTGCAAACAGCAGATAGATAAGTTGACCAAGACCAATACCATAGAAGATTATAATATATTCGAGACTTATGTGGAAAAAGGAATAGAAAATATAGAAACAGACGGAAATGACGAAGTTTTCTATTATATAGGATGTGAATCAATGAAATTTCCTTATGTTATAAACGCGAATATTCAAATTTTAGAAAAATCAGGAGTAAAATTTTCAACTAACCTTGATAAAAAAGTGTGTTGTGGTGGTCCGGCGTTTAATATTAGAGATCTAGAAACTGCAAAAAAGTTTGCTGCAAAAAATAAAGAACTTATAGAATCAACTGGAGCTGGAATCATTATATCAGACTGTCCTGGCTGTGTTTTAACTCTAACCAGTAGGTATAAAAAAGCAGGAATTAAAATTGAAGGAAAAATATTTCATACAGTTCAATTTTTTAAAAAATTGATAGACGATGGTAAATTACATTTCAAAAATAGCATTTCAGAAGAATATCAGGAGATAACAATTCATGATCCTTGTTTAATTGCGAGAAATCTAAAAGATACGTATTCTATTAGAGAGGTCCTGAATAAAATCCCAGATATAAAAGTTGTTGAACCAGTTTATAATAAAGAATATACGCATTGTTGTGGTTGGAGCGGTACCGCTCATTGGGTAGATAAAGAATTGGCAGTGAGAGAAGCACGTAATAGAATTAATGAATTAAAGGAGACAAGGGCAAAGATATTTATTTCTTCTTGTCCTCTGTGTGAATTAGGATTAGCATATGGAATAGAAGAATCTGAAAAAGAAAAATATAAAATACTAGATATATCTGAATTATTATTAAAATTA
>JBHLPN010000262.1:1207-4624 GCA_048939445.1 Promethearchaeota archaeon
CTGATAAAATTATCCACACTGATTCTTATATTTATATGAAATTATGTGAAGAATGTGTAACAGACCCAACAATGGGTATTTGGGGCCCATTAAATAATAATTCACTTAAATGGGATGAGGAATTAGCAGAACGATTTGACTTGCCCATAGAACTTTGGCCAGAATTGCATCAACCTGGAGAAATTGTTGGTGAATTATCCAGTAGCGCTGCGGATTTTTTAGGTTTAAAGAAAAACATTCCGATTATAATAGGGGGTAGTGATCAACAGTGTTCAGCATTAGGGTTAGGAGTTATTAACGTAGGACAAGCTAAAGCTACTACTGGAACAGGAACATTTGTAGATTATGTTGTAGATCATCCCATTGAGCCCGCGGGAGATTTTCCCATTTTTTCACTGCCTTCTGTTGTAAAAGGTAAGTGGAATATTGAGGGTGTTTATCCTGGATCTGGTGATGCATTAAAATGGTTTGCGAATAATTTCTCACAATTACATCTTAAACAAAGTCAAGAGCAGGGTAAAAATGTATATGAAATGCTAACTTCAGAAGCAGCAACAATACCCCCCGGAAGTGGTGGATTGCTATTTTTAACAGCATTATCTATCTTCCGAAAAGCGACTATACATGGTTTAGATTGGAATCATACTAGAGCACATGTAATACGTTCGATATTGGAATCTGCTGCCCTGGGTACAAGATATTATCTCCAAACGACAGAAGCAATGGGGGGTGAAAAAACGACTGAATTAAGAGTTGATGGAGGAGGAATGAATAGTGATTTATGGGTTCAAATTTTTGCAGATATTACCGAAAAAAAGATACTAGTATCAGAGAATAAAGATGGTGCTGCTATAGGTGCTGCGATTTTGGGATTCTTAGGATGTAAAAAATATAACATGATTGAGAAAGCTATTGAAAATATGGTTAGATTTTCTACAATTAAAAATCCCATTAAAGAAAATTCAAAAGTATATAAGAAATTATATAGAATTTTTCTGCCAACACTCCTAGAGACTTATCAAAAGAAGCGAGTAACAAAAGATTTATAATTTTTTTTATATATTAACACTTTTTCATGATGATTAGGAGTTAAAATCAGCAATTTAGAAAATTTAGAAAAGTATTTTTGGAACCTTTTATTCCAAAAATTATAGAATATTATCATTATCTATCTCACATGCCTTATTTCAAGAACCAAGAGGGTTACAATTTATATTATGAAAATATTAACCCAGATTCAAGGAGTTGTACCATTATTTTACTCCATGGATTTGCTTCTTCTGCATCTTTCTTTAAGGCACAAATAAAAATCTTGAAGGAGAATTATCGGATTATTGCTTTTGATGCATTAGGACATGGGAGGAGTGACCATCCGAAAGAATTAAATATTTCAAAAAATCTTAGACATGATATTATCAGAGATTTAGAGGATCTTTTAAAATATTTAGAAGTTAATGAGAAATATGGGATAATAGGTCATTCACTTGTTGGGGGAATGATTGGTCAGCTATTTACAATGAAACATCCTGATGATATCAAATTTCTAATTTTGTTAAATTCGGGTTATATCATGATTGATAATGTCATTAGAAATATATTTTATAATTTGCTCCCATATTTTATCCGAATGAATTTTCTTGAAGTATTAGCTAATTCTGTCGAAAATATATTAGATAAAACGATACCATATATTATAACTGCTTTATCTGATTCATTAGCTGGATTAGATTTAACAAAAGAAGAATTACATATGCAAATTGAAGATCAAATTTTCCGAATGATTCATGAAATAAAGGAATATAACCCATCAAGTATTAACTGTCCTACTTTAATAATTGGGGGAAGACTTGACAATTTTGCTCCAGAGCAAATGTCAGAAGAATTACATAGAATGATTCCTAATTCCTCCCTAAGTATTATTGATATGGCAGGACATTTTGCCCCAGCTCAGAGGAAAGAGGTAGTTAATGAATTGATTTGTGAGTTTATAAGGAAACTTAAATAATTTCTTCTTAATCATTTCAAAATGATAAATTATGAAAAATAATAAAATTAATGATTTTGGAACTACAATTTCATTTTTTAAAGAAGAAGTAGCAAAATTTGTAGAGCATCGTAATTGGAAAATTTATCATACTCCAAAAAATTTAGTTCAAGCCATAAATTGTGAAGCAGGTGAATTATCTCAATTATTGCTGTTCAAGGAATACACTGTGGAAGAGATATGGAATAATGTACAACTTCTTACTAATCTATCTGAAGAAATTGCTGATGTTTTTATTTACCTTATTAGTTTGATAAATATCTTAGATTTAGACTTAAGTGAAATTTTCATCAAAAAAATGGAAAAAAATAAAAAAAAGTATTCAAGTAAGGAATTTAATAATGGAACTTATTATAAAAAATAAAAAATGACGAAAAAAAATGTCAAAAATTAATAGGGCGCTTTTAGCTCCATGTGGATTGTATTGTGGTGTGTGCGCAATACATATCGCTGATAGAGATAATACTTCAAAGTTTAAGGAAATACTTGTAGATGTTTATAAACCATTTTCGAAAACTATTGAAGATATCAAATGTAAGGGCTGTCTCTCAGAAAGCCAAGAAGATATTTTTGGATATTGCAAAATTTGTCCGATTAGGGATTGTGTGAAAGGTAAAGGTTTTGAAAGTTGTTATCAATGCGATGATTTCCCTTGTAAATTTATAGATAAATTTCCCGTCCCTGTTGGTAAAAAGGTGATTCTAAGAGCAATACCTCAATGGAAAGAATTAGGAACAGAAAAATGGGTTGAAGCAGAGAAAAAGAGATACCATTGTCCTGAATGTGGTAACTCCTTGTTTCGGGGAGCAAAGCGATGCAATAAATGTAAAACACCCGTGAATGTAGATTGAAGGGAAGATTATTTTTAAATTAATAATTAGTATTTTTATAGAATTTCTATTATTTTTTAACATGGTTGCTAAGAATATTGACGATATTATTAAGGAACAATTAAACTACACCTTAAAAGAAACAGATTTTTCAAATTTAGGGGAATTATATCGAGGAAAAGTAAGAGATAATTATATACAAAAAGATAGACGAATAATTATTGCAACAGACCGTCTGAGTGCATTTGATAGGGTTATAACTACAATTCCATTTAAAGGTCAATTATTAAACCAAGTGTCATCCTTCTGGTTTGATAAAACTAAAAAAATCATTAGAAATCACATAATTGATATTCCAGATCCAAATGTCGCTGTCGTTCATCAATGCGAGACAGTTCCAGTAGAAGTAGTTATAAGGGGGTATTTAACTGGGAGTATGTGGCGTGATTATAATAAAGGAAAACCTACTTCTGGTATAATGCCTCCAAACGGAATGAAAAAAAATCAAAAATTTGATGATGTAATAATAACTCCATCTACAAA
>JBHLPN010000263.1:0-4608 GCA_048939445.1 Promethearchaeota archaeon
GAATTTTATAATAAGTTGAACAGAATGTTGGATCCAGTTCTTAATAGATAATCTGTTTTAACTTGTTTTTATTGACTAATTTTATTCTGGTATTTTCAATTTTTACATTATATTTAAAACTATAATTAACTTAAACATTCATAAGTGTTAATCCAAATTATTCCAAAATCAATTTCACATGGATAAAAATATGTCCTATTCAGTACCTAAGGAATTAATTAAGGCAGAAAAGCTTATTGAAGAAGGTAATATTGAAAAAGCTCTTCAAATAGTAAACGATTTTGGAAGGAAAAAAAACATCTCTTCCCATGAATGGATAACTTATTATCTATTTAAGAGTAGACTCGCCGATCATATCTATGATAGAAATGAATGTACAAAATATGCCGAAAAAGCTTATCAGGAAAGTCAAAATTTGGAAAATTCTCTTTTATTACTTGATGTCTATCTTCAAATGGTAGATTCGTTGCTTTGGAATATAAAGACGAAAGAAGCATCTAAATTTATCAAAAAATGTGAAGATTTACTGGATATACTCCCACAAGAATTATCCACAGAACTGACTAAAAGGAAAGGATATTTGTTATGGTTAAAAGGTTATTATTATCAGCAGAAAGAAACACTTGAAAAAGCTAAAGATTGTGCAGAGCGAGCCTTAGTATTACGACAAAAACTCGATCTTAAAGCAGATATTGCTTTTTCTCTTATTCAACTTGGACATTTTTCTTGGCGAAGTGGAGATTTTAATAACGCTCTAAAATATGCTAAATCATGTAAAACTCTAGCTAAGAAATTTAACTGGGTAGAAATGATAAACAGTTGTTATAACCTACTTGGAATTATCTACAGTATGAAAGGTGAATTAGATTTAGCTCTTAGTTATTTTGAACAAATCCTAATATATGCAAAGAAGGAAAACAATTTGTTTTTTATTTCAAGTATGTATAATAATATAGGGATGATTTACCAAGAAAAGGGAGATTTCTCTCGAGCCTTAGAAAATTTGGAAAAAAGCGTATCTATTAAGGAAAATCACGGTTCAAATTTAGGCATATTTGCTGTTGTTGATAGCTTATTTCACTTAGCACTTGATATGAACGATCTTGAAAAAGCACAAAGATATTTGAACCGAATGAAGCAAATTTTTGATCAAGAAGAGAGCATTTTTTTTCATCAGGGTTACAATTTAGATAGAGCTATATACTTGAAAAACAGCCCACGAGCTTTCAATCGTGGTAAAGCAGAAGAGATGTTAAAACAACTTATTGGAGAAGGAATTCTTGATTTTGAATTGTTAAAAATGGCACTCCTGAACTTATGTGATTTACTCCTTTCTGAATTACTTACAACTAACGAACCAGAAATACTAGATGAACTTCAACACTATATTACTCAATTATTTGACACTGTCAAAAACTCACGTTCTTATTCGTTATTAGCTGAAACATATTTATTACAAGCAAGAATGGCATTAATTACATTGAATATGATAAAAGCTCGGCAATTCTTAACTAAAGCTCAGGAAATAGCAGATAAGTATGGCTTGAATCGGTTAGCAATAAAAATTTCACATGAACATGATGAATTACTTAAACAACTAGAAATATGGGAGAAATTGAAAGAATCCAAATCATCCCTAGCGGAACGTATGGAGTTATCTCGTTTAAACGAACAAATGAAGAGAATGATTAGAAAGAGGGAGGTAAAACTTCCAAAATTGGATGCCGAACAACCTGTATTACTCACTATTATGTCAAAAGAGGGTAATGTTTTATTATCCAATCCATTTACTGCTGATTTTTCAATTGATAGTAGCTATTTTGGTGAATTTTTAGCCTCTTGTAACACTTTTTGCGATCAAATTTTCTCTGAAACTTTCGATCGAGTAAAATTTGGGCAAAATACAGTGCTTATCACAGCAGTCGATTCTTTTTCAATTTGTTATATGTTCCAAGGGCAATCCTACAGCGCTCGTCAGAAATTACTCCATTTTTCTGAAGCTTTTAAAAAAGAACCTATGATTATGAAAATACTACAAGAAGCAAATAATAAAAACATAGAGATTAACGTTAATGAGATTGCATCTCTTGAGGAATTTATTTATGAAAGTTTTCTTTCAGATCCAAAGCAATTTCAGATGCCATTTAAAGCTTATGAAGGCGATGGACCATTTGTTTTCGTCAGTTATTCCCACACGGATAGACTTCAAGTATATCCGATAATTGACTATCTTAATAAAACCGGAGTGAAGATCTGGTATGATGAGGGTATTCCTATAAGTGAAGATTGGAAAAAGTCAATAGTGGATAATCTAGAGCGATGTAGTGCATTTCTTGTTTTTATAACACCCCATATAATAGATTCGGAATATGTACGAAAAGAAATAAGTTTCGCTTTAAAAAAAAAGAAACCATTTTATAGTGTGTACCTAAAAGAGACTGAATTGCCCAGTAAATTAGAATTTGAGATCGGGGATATTCAATTTATGAACAAATATCTTATGCCTGAAACTGAATTTTACATTAAATTAAACAAGATTCTGGATCCTGTACTTAATAAATAATTTTTTTTATTACTTTTTTTAAAGTAGTCTTATTCTATTATTCTCAACTTTTATTTTATATTTAAAATTATAATTAGCTTAAACATTTATAAAGTTATAATCCAAACTAATTATTACAATGTCCTATATAGAATCTAAGGAGCTAACTCAGGCTAAAAAACTCATTGATATATCTAAACTCGATGAAGCGGAAAAATTAATTAAAAAATTCGAGGAAAAGGGAGGACACACTCTTCATGATATTGTTTTATGTCATCTCCTCAAGTGTGAGCTCTTAGGTGCGCGAGGTTTATATAAAGATGTTATCAAACTTGCCGAACAAGCGTATAAAGACAGTCTAGGATTAGGAAAAAATCCTTTGTCCATCGATGTCCTACTAGAAAAAGGTATGGCTCTATTATGTCTTGGTCAAAGGGATAAGGCTCATGATATGATTAAAGAGGGAGAAGAACTGCTAAAAACGTTAACACAAGAATTGCCAGGAGAGTACAAGCAAAGAGAGGCGTATATTGCTTTTCTGAAAGGATGGGTTTGCAGTGGAAAATTAGATGTTGATCAGGCAATAAAGCAATTTGAGCTCAGTTTGTCATTGCGAGAAGACCTTGATGTTAAACATGAAATTGCCTGGTCGCTTTACGGAATTGCCCATATGTATATGTATCATAGAGGTGATTTTGACCGTGCTTTAACATGTTTAGAGCGAGGTATGGTTTTTGCCGAGGAAAGTGGTAACAAATTGTGTATAGGAGGAATTCTTTTTTATATGGCACATTTATATAGACTTAAAGGTGATTTTGATAAAAGTATTATGTATGGAAAGCGTAGCTTGGCAATCTACAATGATCTTAACAATAAATTTATGATAACAAGAACTCTTAACTCTTTAGGGGAGAATTATATAATGAAAGGGGAATTAAATCGTAGTATTAAATATTACGAGCAAAGTTTAGAACTTTTAAAGAAACTTGACAATAAACCTATCATCTCTGATGTTTTTAACAGTTTAGCTTTCTGTTATAAAATGAAAGGAGAATTGAATCGTGCAATAGAATGTATAGAACAATCTATGACACTAACTCACGAGTTAGGAACCTTTAATCCTTATGACCACCACTTTCTAATTCAAATATTAATTGATATGGACAACTTTGAAGGAGCAAAGAACTCACTTCGTGATTTTGAGCAACTGACTATGCAATTCAAGGGGAATAAGATAATGAATTTATTTTATCTTCTTGATAAGGCTTTACTTTTGAAAACTAGTTCTCGAGCTCTCAATAGAGGTAAAGCTGAAGAAATATTAAAGCAAATACTTGAAGAGCAGGATTTACGTTATGAAATAAATATAGAGGCATTACTTAACTTATGTGAATTACTCCTAGCTGATTTACAACTAACTAATGAGATGGAAGTTTTAGAAGAAATCAAACCTCTTATTACAGACCTATTAGATTTGTCTGAAAAATCCCAATCATTTTGGGTTTTAGGAGAAACTTACCTTCTACAAGCCAAACTAGCATTAATTTCATTGAATTCAGATGAAGCTCGAAAATTACTGTCTCAAGGACAGAAAATTTCTGAAAAATATGGACTTAATCAGCTAGCTATAAAAATTTCAAATGAACATGATCAAATGCTTAAACAATTAGAAATATGGGAGAACTTTAAAGAATCAGAAGCGTCTTTATCTGAACGTATCGAATTATCACGCTTAAATGAACAAATGGAGGGAATGGTAAAAAGACAGATAGGCAAACTCCCAAAATTAGAAGCTGAACAGCCAATATTGCTTACTGTTATGTCAAAAGACGGGAAAATTTTATTATCTAATCCGTTTACTGCTGATATGACGATTGACAGCGCCTTTTTTAGTGAGTTTTTATCTTCTTGTGATACTTTTTGCAACCAGATTCTTTCTGAATCATTTGATCGCGTGAAATTCGGTCAACACACTGTTCTTATTACAGTAGTTGATTCTTTTTCCATTTGTTATATGTTCCAAGGGCAGTCTTATACCGCCCGGCAGAAATTGCTCCACTTTTCTG
>JBHLPN010000042.1:0-14716 GCA_048939445.1 Promethearchaeota archaeon
CAAATAATAGAAAGACAGTAAAGGCAAGAGATTTGTAAATTCGCTTGCATAAAAAATAAATTTTTTTTTATTTTCTAATTCTAAATGAGAGATTTTAATTTATTTGAATCACTTTTTTTTGAATTTCTTTCAAGTGTTCTTTTATTTCAGGATCATTTGGATCTATTTTAAGGGCTGTCTGGTATACTTCTTTTGCTTTTTCATAATCTCCATTGTACTCATATGCTAATCCTAAATTATCCCAGATAATTGCATCATCTGATTCGAATTCAAGGGCTTTTTTATACAAATGAATTGCTCTTCCATATTCTTGTTTACATACATAAGCTAGTCCTAGATTATTGAGTATATTAGCATCATCAGGTTCATACTCTAAAACTTGGTTATAAAATTTAATAGCTTTATCATAATCATCTATATCATAATTGAGTTCTCCAAGCCCATACAAATCATTAATACTTAAATCATCAGATCCATATCTTGCTCCAATTTGATAGATACGATGTTCATATTTCCCTTCTTTAGGATTAGTGAAAAAAGATACAATATCCACTTTCGTTATTGTATCTCGATATCTATATCCATTAATTTGAACAGATTCTATTCTGTCTTTTGGTTCTTGAAATATTGGAAGATAATCAACATAATGAAAGATTATATCCTCTCTTGTACCTTCCTTAATATTTCTAAAATTAACTTCATGATTAACTAGTTCATAATCTAAAAAATGAGGTATCATCTCTGCCTCTATTAAGATTTCCCCTATCTGATTTATATCAAGTTCGGGCACAGGTTCATTTTCATTATACTCCTTATTATATATCATTGATTTAGTTCTTGACATACTTTATTTATTCTTATTTTATTATTCAATAATTATTTGTTTAATTATACTATCAACACAATAGCTTGGTTTTTTATGAGATATTACTTCTGGTTTCTGCAATGGATCATCTAAAATCTGTATTTGTTTTAATTTATCTAGTTTTAGACATCTCCAATTATATTTGCTTTTTCCATCAATTACGCCTTTACTACTTTCTCCCCCATATTGATAAAATAGGCATTGATATATTCCCTTCTTTGTACCTAATTCATATGGAGAGAGTTTTCGAAAATATCCGTCGTAGTAAGCACTTATAGACTTTCTTTTATCCATCGCCTTTTTAATTAAATTAATTTTTTCAGATATTATTTGAATCATAATTAATACATCTATTATTATTTAACTTTGGAGAATTTAAAGATTATAAATTTGTTGAATAATTGATTCTAAAATTGGTATAGATTTACCATCTTCATAACATTTTCTAACAAAATCCTGCATTACTTTATAATTCTTTCTACAATCTTTAATGCTGTGAAATTGATAGAATTCTTTTAAACTATTCATTTCTTGGTTATAATAATCTTCTTCTATTGAATTTTTTATAATAAATGTTAGATTAGGATCCAAAGAAGCCCAGTGTGTTTCAATCTTCTGTTCGATTGAATCTTGAATGTCTACATCTCCCATTATCTTTCTTAGAGCTATATTACATTTTTTATGACTCTCGAGATCATCTCCTTTTTTATCACTATCGGTATCAAAGATGATATATGTGGGAATCTCTAACTCCTTAAAAATTAAGGCAGGTCGATCCATATTTCTTTTACCTAATGTGGGGATAATTGTAATACCAAATTTATCAAAATTATTCTCATGTAATTGTTGATCTATAGCATATAATACTGCTTTATCTTCGAAACCCTCGACAAGTACAACTTTATCTGCAAAGAAACCCTCTGATAGTTCTGGGGACATTATCGTAATCAAACGGCTTATTAAAGTTGATTCATCACTTCTTATTTCTTCAGGAAATTCCCACATTTCTCTAAGTTTTTGAGCAATAATATTTAAATCTACTTCTTTCACTAATACTTTGAATTCCTCCCCCTCTTTTACTTTTCTTAGAAGTCTAATAGTATTAGCATTTTGGACATCAATTAAATGTGGTGAATGGCTACTACAAATTATTTGGAAATGAAATAATGAATTAGTACTTTTACTCGTTAACTCTTGAAATATTTTCATTATTAATTTTATTCTATTTGGATGTTGATATAATTCAGGTTCCTCGATAATTAATAAGATAAAGAATTTACTACTTTCTAATGAACTGTTTTCTTCGGTTTGAGTAATCTGTATTTTATCTATGAAGCGTTGTTCACCTAAATATTGTAAAAGAGTAAAGAAAAAAGATCTTTGAACACCATGTCCTAAGAATGAAATTGGACCTTTAAATCCAAATTCTTCCAATTCTGTACCATATATCGTATCTGAAAACTTAATATCTCCTGGCTGATAATTAATAAAAACATTACATCCAGGAGCAAAATTGTTTAACCTTTCACTTAATTCCTCACTTAAATCACTAGTTTTTGATTCAAGGTCACAAGAAATCATTTCTTTATAATCTCGCTGAGCACTTTTTTTAAATTCAGAAAGTTCAGGTGTCTCAATATGTGTCTTTTTTATTGTTAGATTTAATAATTCATTTAAGTACGTTGAATTTTCAGCTTTTTCTTCTTCACTATATTCATGTACAGCTGGAATAAAGAAAAATTCAATGAATTTCCCTAATTTTCCTGTACCTACACCTTTCCATCCAAAAAATTGCCCAGCATCTATTATAAGTTCTAATTCATCAGAATGATTTGTCTCCCATTCAATCAGATGTTCTTCTATTTGATCAGCGCTTCTAACGGAGGGTAAGGATAAATATTTCTGTTCGCTCCTCAATGTATTATATAGACCACGTTGTTCTGTTTTTCGAGATTCAATTCTAATAATATTAAATGGTCTATGCATTAATCTTATTCCATGATATCTCTGAGAGACGTTTGGATCATTTGTCTCTTCATTACCCACAGCTATTTTTATGATTTTTAATTCATCATTTTGTATATAATAGTTGAATTCTTCTTTCTCATTTGCACTTAGACCATAAAATATGATGCTGACTTCGATTTGTCGAGATAAATCTTTTTTATAATAATCTTCAACCGTTAATTTATAATTTGGCTCTTTGAAAAAATTTAAAGCATGTAAGATTGAAGATTTACCTGCTCCATTCTTTCCGATTAATATTGTGAAATTATCTAATTTTAAAGTTAAATCTTCAATTCCTCTAAAGTTTTTTATACCAATTTCTCTTATTTTCATTATTTTCAAATGCCCTTAAAAAATTAATTTTTATAATCCGTATCTTTAACTTTTTTCACTTATAATTGCCTTTAAATTATTTCTCTACTGACTTTTGTAATATGGTTTTCTTTTTTGAAATTGAAAATATCTGTTACAAATGAATCGAGATTTCTTTCATGAGAAATGATAATCATTTGGGCTGTGTTTAATTTTTCAAAAATATCCTGCATTTTATTTATTTGCTCTTGACTAAATCCATCGGTAGGCTCATCTAAAACTAATAAATCTTTTGTTTTAACTTCTTGATGTTTTTCATTGATAACTTTATTTAATGCTAGCCTATATGCTAATGAGAGAGCGCTTTTCTCTCCCCCTGATAAATCTCTAAATGGTGAATCGTATCCATTTACAGTAATAATTGGTTCAAAATCATCAATTCTTATCTCTACTTCTATATTTTCCTCTTCAACTAAAACTCTAAACCACTCTTTAAAATATTCGTTAAATTGTCGCGCACTTGCGGAGATTATCTCTCTTTCTATATCTCTTATAAGAATTGGAAACTCGTTATCAATCCAATTTTTTAAATCTTTAATATACTCAAGCTTCTCTTCAAGCCATTTTTTCTTACTTAGATTCTCTTCTAATTCATTTAATTTATTTTCTAATAATTTTAAATTAGTTTTTTCAGCACTTAGGTCCTTTTCTAAACCAGATTTTTCTTTTTGTAGTTTCTTTACTAGATTCTTTTGATCTCTTAATTCAGATTTGAATCTATCTTCAAATTCCTTGAACTTTTCTAAATCTTTTATATTGTAATTTTTTAGGATAATCGAAATTTTTCTTTGATTAGTTTCTATTTTATCATTTAATTGATTTATTAAATTTCTTAGCTCGTTTTCTCTCTTTTTCTTTTCCTCAATTAATTTATCTAAGCTCTCTTTTCTTGTTTGGTTATAAACGAAAGCTCTCAAATTCTTTAGATTTGCTTCAAGTTCAGAAATCTCCGATTTAAACTTTTCAATTTCGTTTGATAACTTCTCTATTCTATCTTTTGTGTCTATAAGCTCTGAATCAAACCTTTCTTTTTCATGTATTTCTTGTCCACATAAAGAACACTTTCCTTCTTTGAGAAGTTTATTTATATCTTTAATACTTTTTTCTAAAACCGCTTTAGCTCTATCTTTCTCTGATTGAGTTTTACGTCTTTCTTTAATTTGGTTCTCCAGTTGTTCTTCTGTTAAATTGCTGTCGAGTTTTATCTTAAGTAGATTTTTAATTTCGGTTTCTGAATCTGAAATCTCTTTTGCTAAAGTTCCTAAAGTTTTTTCAATCTTCTCTTTAGAAGAGATTGACTCGTCAACCATTTTTTGATGATTATTGATTTCAACCAATTTTTTCGAATATTCACTCAACTCCGATTGGATTTTATCAACATGTTTCTCCTCGTTCTCGATATCTTTATCTTTTTCGATTATAAGTTTCTCTATACTTTTTATTTGTCCTAGCTTGTCATCAATTTCTTTTTTCTTTTCAGGAATTAATGATTCCGGATCTCCGATATCTTTAAGATGGATTTCGATCTCATTTATTTTATAATTCAAAGACTTAGTTAAAACATCAATATTTTTTAGAGTAATCTCATACTTTTCAATACCAAAAACTTCTTTTAAGATTTCAAATCGGTCTTTAGGATCTGCTTGTAAAATTTCCTTCACTTGCTCTTGTGGTGTATATACAGAATATCGAAATAATGGAATTTTATTGGCGTTTTCGTAACGAGGTATTGAATAATTTAAAATGCTTAAAATGTTCCTTCTTAGATCTGTGGGAGCATAGGAAGTCTCTGCAATTTCATCACCAGAATATTCAATAATCGATCCCGTCTCTTGAGTAACAACTTCTTTTTCTTCTCCTTTCTTTTTGATTTTGGTTCTTTTCAATCCACGCTTTATAATATATTTTTTTCCATCAATTGAAAATGTTAATTCAATAGAACCCTTATTTTCACCTCTTCTCAAAAGTGAATCACCACTCAAATCTGCTGCTGTCAAAGTTCCAAATAATCCAAATTCTATTGCTTTCAATACTGAAGATTTACCGCTTCCGATATCTCCGAAAAAAAGCATTGTAGAAGGAGGGAACTCGATCTCTAAGTTCTTAATACTCCTGATATTCTTAATTTTCACAGCCTGTACTATCATTTTATTATTCTCCTTCTTCCTCTAATTGAAAGATTTGATTGAAATTGTTTAGCAAATCTTCATTGTATTCTTTAACTTTTGTTCCCTCTTCTCTTTCTTTGCCTAAAAGTGATAATAAATTGTGTATCTTATTTTCTATATCTTTTTTACTGATATTTTTAATTTTTATTTTCTGGGCATGCTCATATATAAGAGTATTTTCAATTTCTTCATTTGTTTTTCCAACAGGAACACTAATAGGTCTATATTCTTTCGAAACAAGAGCAGATTTATTAATCAATACCTCATAAGCCCCTTTTCCTTTTACTTTTTGAAGAATTTCATTAGTACGCAATTCATAAGTTTTTCCTGAAGATAAAGTTCCAAATATTCTAATACTTACAACTTTATCCTCAAAGTCTATATTTTCAATTTGTTTTTCCAACAATTCATGAGCTTGCGCTATTGATTTATTATTACAATCTATAAATAAAGGAACAACTTCTTTAACTTTAATAGGAATAAATTTAACATTCAGTTCCGATTTTTGAGAATCCATATCAATTTCCCCTGACACAATACAAAAACCTCCATATTTATATTGTTCAAGTTCTCGAAAATTGACTGGTGTGAGACAGCCAGGATATATTATTTTAATTTTTTCATCTACTTTAAGAGGAGTTTCTGTATCCCTTAATCTTTCTGGAACTGTTTTATGGAGATGACCACCGGCATAATAATCGAATCCTTGGGGTAATAGCGATTTGGGGGCAGATTTCATATCTTTAAACTCGATAGGTTTTAATTCGCTTAAAAGAGTATGAAGCACAAAAATTTTAATCCCTTTCTCTTCTTCTAAACTCTTTAAATCTAACATTTCATAGTCCTCAATTTCTAAACTCCTTTTTCTTGCCCGTAATCCTGTTATTTTTATCTTGGTTTTTGGATCTTGAGTAAATTTTAATTTTATTTTATCTATCTCAGCATAATCACTTTTAGAGATATTCACAAACAATCCTGCTGTAATTAAAGGGCGAATCATTGATTTATCAGAAGGAGAAAAATCGTGTGATCCCATTATACCATAAACGGGAATTCCATTATCTTTTAGTCTTTTCAATTCTCTAACGGATAAATCAATCACATCTACTTTAGGATTACTCACATCAAACAAATCACCGCTGATGACAACAAAATCAACATTTTCTTCAATAATTTTATCAATTGTCGTTTCAAATGCTTTATATCCAATTTGATTTAAATTTTCATTTCTCCAAGCTCCTAAATGGCAGTCTGCTAAATGGGCAAACTTTATTTTCATTTTTTTATAACCCTGGTGATCTTCTTTTTGGTTTTGGTGATGATGGATATTTTTTATCATATTCATTGATAAAATCTTCGAATAAGGGAATACTTATTGGTACAGCAAATTTGGTAAAGGTGGACGTTACAATAGCTTCTCCTTTATCAAGACTACCAATTGTTTGATAATCATCAGATAAATCTTGAGCTGCACTATCAATTAAAGCTCTTCGTTCGGGACCCATTTCATTTCCTAAAATGATTTTAGTATTCATATTAGCTAGTATTTCACGGTCAATTATGCTTGGAAGTTGAGTAATTGCAATGAGACCTATTTGGAACTTTCTTCCTTCACGAGCAATCTTCCCAAATACATTATCAATAGATTCTAATACTTTTTTTCCTATCATACGTGGAGCTTCTTCAATTACAATTGAAATAACTGGTTCATTATGTAATAGATCTTGAAATTTACGACGTCTGTATTCATTAAAAATGCTTTCTACAATGATTGAAGCAATGAAAATTTCTTCAGCGCCCTCAAATAAGGAAGTATCGATAATTACCGTTTTTCCTTCAGATAATGAATTAATAATCTCATGAGTAATCTGCTTATGGCCATCGAGAGTATATATACCCTTTTCCACAATATTACCATCATCATCTAGAAAAATATGTAATAATAATCCCATTTTTCTTCTAATTACAGGTAAAGTACGATCAATATCCACACCTTCTGGTGCTGGAAAACTTTCTCTATCATCACTAAAGATTGCTTGAGTCCAATTATCACCATACAACCGATGAAAGGCGATTAATGCTTGAGTCTGGGCATCGGTAAAACTTAGACTTCCTAATACATGTCCGGGATTAATAAGACGCATATTAAATCGTAAATCACGGTGACCAGCGATATCCCTAATTGTATAATATTCTAAAAACACGGTACTTTCTGGATGATCCCTTAATCCTTTTTGATTAAGACTTCCATAGTATTCATTATGGGGATCAAATACTAACTTTCCACATTTATCATTGTCCATTAGGTCATACAGGATTGTCTTTACTAAATTGGATTTCCCTCTTCCTGTTGCTGCAGGAATTAAGATATGGTGTTTTAATACCTCAAGAGCATCTACTTTTACATCTACATTAATAATTTTAGAGCCAGAACGCACTTTCCCTAAATTTAAAGGAGTTTCAAGCTGTTCTTCATGAAAAAATTTAAGATGAGAATCTTCTAAATTATAAATATCTGAAAAGAAGCGTGGTAACTTTTTGGGTATTGATAATTCATATTTATTCAAGCTTAGGTTCTTCTTAACAGATATTAATTCTCTTGCAACGGCAAGTACATAATTTCTTAACTCTGGTTCATAAATCTTGAGACTAGAGGTTTCGCGTTCTAATCCGTATCCTGCCATTAACTCTAAAGAATTGTCCGGTATTTGACTCCCAAAATATAAATCCTTAATCTGGAAAATTGAATAATCATTAATATTATTCCCGGTTACAAATAATTGTCCAAGCTCAAATTCTTTGTCAGATTTTTGTCTTAAGATTAATTTCACAAATGAACCTGAAACAAAACTTCCTATTTTATTACCTAAATCTATCATCTTTTTAATTTAGTTTTATTAATTTTTTATCAAATCATTTTAATTTTTTCTAATTGAATTTAATAAGTCATGAGCATCGATGGAACGGATGCGAGGTAAAATAAATTTTTTATATATATCTGAATCAAATTCAGAGATTAATTGAATTTTTTGAGGCTCAATTTCTCGAACTCCGACTCTAGATAATTGATCTACTTTTATTAATCCATATGGATAACCTGGGAATGATAAATCATTTGAGTTTAATGCAATATTTGCAATTATTATTTCTTTTTCTTGTTGATCTAGTTTTTCTGATTGTTCAATATAAATGTCGAACCTGAAAGGAGATCTTGCGTGTTGATGGAGTTTTGTGAAATATACATCCGCTAAATTATCTGCCTTGGTCATTTTATATATAGGATGATAGTACCATTTTTGATTAGCGTATTTATTACTTGCTATCAAATCAATTAATGATATTAAAGAATCACCATTCTTTGTGATTAATCTACAACTTTTTGAGAGGCCGGATACATAAACATCCTTTTCTAGAGCTTTTGAATATAGATCTCTTACTAAAAGGATTTCACCTTTAAATCCTGTTTGAAGTGAACCATCTCGTATAAAAATATCCCCGTTATGTAACTCATTCTCGATAAATTTGGTCCCATACGACCATTCGGCAAATCTCATGGCAACACTACCAAACATTTCAATGTTAGGCATAAATCGATATCCCATAAGCTCTCTTACTTCATCAATAGGAATTATTATTTCATCATTCGGCAAATATTGTGCAAATTTAGTTTCTCTAGGAAATAATTGTATGCAATAAGCTATCTTCCCATCACTTTGAGGTTCATAAATTGTAGCGGCATAAAATTCTATTATCTCTGGTGTTTCTTTAAGTTGTTTTACTTTATTATTTTCAAACAAAACACCAGCAATTCTATTTAGACTTATATTAAAGTCAGCAGCAGTTAAAATTGAAGCAGTACCACCATCTACAAATCCCAATTTTCTTTTATCTGCACATTGTGGTATTTTAAATATTCTTTCTTCAGTGATATCATAACTTATTTCTTTTTCTCCCGTTATATATGGAGTATCGCCTTCTGTTAGTATCTTTTTATGTTTTTGAATAAATTCAATACATTCTTTTAATACAGTCGTATCTTTTTTATTTTTCATTTTTGTCTAAATATTAAAATTTATATTATTGGTCTATTTCCAAAACGATTTTAAATTATTGGTAATTTGATTCTCTTTATCAGATACAATTCTAATTGTACTTTCGAGAGAATTTATTCTATATATCATTTTATCTCTAAACTTTTCTCTAATTGATAAATATTATTATTAAATTTAAATAAATAAAAAATTGTATTAATGGAAACTTACATTTGTTTTAGGGCCTTTTGAATCTATTATTTTTCTTTATAAATAAAATCTAAAGACCTAACAAATTTAGTAGTCTATAAAAGATCTATTGCTGATTTGAATAGATCCTTCTTATCAATTTTTCCTTTTTTTTTCGGAGATTTATATTTAACTGAAGATTTCCGAAAAACTTTCGGATTTAATTCAGAAACAAATTGGGAGATCCTTACCATTTGAGGTGCTCGGCGTGTATATTTAATCGAAGGAGAAATAAGATATAGTTGATCCTTTGCTCTTGTCAAAGCAACGTAAAATACTCTACGTTCTTCCTCAAATGTTTCTGAGTCTCCTATACTTCTGCTGGAGGGAAATGAATCTTCGCATAGCATGGGAATAAAAACAACTCTCCATTCAAGACCTTTCGCTCTATGTACTGTAGATAATATTAATGGGTTTTCTTCCTCTTTTTGATCCCCTGCTTGAACTGTTTTAGATTCTAAATTAGATAGATTTAAACTCAAATTTTCTAAAAATTTTCGTATAGTTGGAAAGTTTTGTGCATAAACACTTAGTTGATTTAAATCTTCTATACGTTCTTGCCAATTATCATATTTAGATTTAAAATGATCCTCAAGAACTTTTATTAAATCTATAATAGTCTCTGATGGATTATCATCAGGTGAAAAATCTATTAGCCCCTTTACATAGGATATCAAGTTTTTTATTCCTTCCTTAGAAATACGAGATCCCTTTAATTTTTCAGCATAAAACATTTTATTTATTAAAGAATCAATTGGATGTTCTACATTAGCGATTGCTTCAAATATTTTTGAGCCAGAAGAAGTTCCTATCCCTTGAATAATAGAAAAAATTCTAGACCAAGAAACTTCATCATAAGGATTCTCAATTATTTTTAAGTGAGCTAGCATATCTTTGATATGAGCCCTTTCAAAAAAAGCTACTCCTGCTCGAACTTCATAAGGGATATTTTTTGCTCTCAATTCAAGTTCTATTCTTAGAGTATGAGAACCTGCTCTAACTAGTATTGCTATTTCTTCTAATTCAATACCTTCTGAACGTAGTTTTAAAATTTGGTTCGTGATAAATCTTGCCTGATCCATGTCATCTCCTATATTCACTTGAAATGGTAAAATTCCTTTGTTACGTGTAGCACGCATGGCCTTTTTGAATTGTTTTTCATTATGCATTATTGAGTTGTTTGCTAATTTTAAAATCTCAGGAACACTCCTATAATTATAAGTTATTGTATACTTCTTACAATCCTTATATTTTTCTTCGAAAGCAAGAATATTTTGAAAATTTGCTCCTCGAAATGCATATATGCTTTGAGCGTCATCTCCTACGGCTATAACATTATGTTCTGGGTTCTGTTTTACAATTTTATAAATAATTTCATCTTGGATATAATTAGTATCTTGATACTCATCAACAAGAACGTACTTTATATTCCTAGCAATTAATTGAGCAATGGCTCTTTCATCCAATAATTGATTCCAATATATCAGCAAATCATCAAAATCTACTAAATTATCTTGAGCTTTTTTCGCTCGATAAATATTGAAGACTTCTTCTAATTTTTTAAGGACATTTTTACTATCAAATTGAGAATATTTCCAAAGAATAACATCGTGAATTGATTTATTACAATTAATAGAAAATGACAAGATAGCTTTTGCCATTCTAGAATTTGGAAATCTTTCTTCGATTTCTTTAACATTTGCTTTCTCAATAGAAAGCTTCATTAATGCTCTTGCATCGGTTTGATCCATTATTGTATAATTTGTTTTCAAACCTAACAATTTTGCATATCTTCGAATAAAACGATTCGCTATTGAATGAAATGTTCCTCCCCAAATCCCTTTTGGTCGTTTCCCTAAAAGAGTCTCTACACGTTTAATCATTTCATTTGCTGCCTTATTAGTGAAGGTTACGAGCATAATTTGGCTGGGTTTTACTCCTGATAATAATAATTTTGCAACTGAATAAGTTATTGTTCTTGTTTTACCACTTCCAGCACCTGCGATAACTAGCATTGGTCCCTTGATATTGTTGATGATTTTAAGCTGTTCTTCATTTAAATCTTCTTCGAAATCGATTTTATTATATTCTTCAATAATTGCTGGTAATTCTTCTTCCAGAGATTCAGCATATTCTTCGTCGTAGAACTCAAAAATATACTCTTCTTCAAGGGTATGCTTCTTCTGATTCAACTTTTTGCTCCAATGTTATTTTATTTTTAACTTATTTAGTAGAGGTTTACTCCACTCCAAAATATCTGGGAAATTTGCTTCCTTTTGCTTATTGTATTTATCTTTATTAAAGAGAATATATTTCTTTCCTTCTTTCATAATAATATTTGTCAACTTATATATTGGTTCATACGATAAGTGTTTTATATCAAAAGCCTCTACAAATTTATCAATAGAAACAGGGCTATTATTTATTATAAATTGCAACTCTTTTAGAGTGACAATATCGATAAATTCTAAATCCCTTAATTCTTTTCCAACGATTTTCTCCCAGCAATCCTTATATAATTTAACAAACAATTTATGTCTCCTTTCAGCTTCTTTTATTGAATGTTCATTTGTTATGAGGATTTCAGAAATTCGCTCTTTCCATTTTTTAGGTAACCATTTGAGGGAGTAAGAATAATTTAAAGCCCATTTTTCATAGGGAGGATATTCGTCATTCGCTAAAAAGACTAGACCTATTAAACTAGAAATTGCAGCATTTATCAATTGGTTGGCTGCAAGAGGATCACCTCTTTTAATCCATTGTTGAATAACTAAATTTCCTATGTACATACATTGCACAAAATATTTTGAAGCACATTGATATTTTTCTTTTGATGAAAAAATGTCTTTATCTTTTAACAAAGCATCAATCTTCTTTTCGGGATCAAACAAGATAACATTATACGAGGCATCCCACTTTTTAATCAACTCCCATTCCTCTAGTAATTCTTTTTGAAATGAAAAGAATTCAATATCCACATAATTACCCTTCCATAATGCATCGTTATGAGGAATAGGACCCATACCACTTATCCAATCTCTATAAATATTATCCTCAAGATATACTATAAGATCAATCTCAGATAACTCATCGGCATATCCTCTACTTAGCCCTCCACAAAGAGTTATGCCAATTACTCCATTTTCTTTAGCAATTTCATTTGCTATATTTTTGGCTTCTTGTAACATCTCTTCAAATTTTCCATGTGAAGAAATTTCACCATAAGGCCTATCTTTCCTATTTCTTATACCAATTGTTTCCTTAAATAACTCCATGATAGAATAAATATAATTTAATTAAACAGATTAAAAAAAATTTGTAAAAAATCTACTTTTTATAGCATAAATAAACAAGTATTAACTGTACATATAAAATTAACTCATAAAAGACCAACTAATATTTTGAAGGCTGCTGTTTCATCACCCTCATCAACAGAGCTGATGGTAAATGTAATATCATGTATATTTCGAATTTTTGGTGCTTCTTGAGCAGAAATAAATTTCATCCTAAGGGGTGTATTTTTACCCTCCCATACCCAAACTTTTTCATTATTTACATCAACAAAAAGAAAAATTTTATCAGATTGTAACAATTCGAATAGAGCGACATTCTCTTTGGTTTTTAATTCTTCAAATTCTTCCAAGTCCTCATTGAATTGGTAAACAAATATCAAAATCAAATCGCTTGAATTTCTTCCTAATATTATATTATAATTATTTATCTTGTTGCTTTATAAATTTTTAACATTTTAATTGGATTCATTATTAAAATCTTATTAAATTTAAAGCTATATAAAATGATATCCTTGTTACATACTTTAATAAAATCTAAGTTTAAGGATATTTAAAAAGAATTAAGTGTTTAAATCAACAGTTTCTATACTTACAGACCATTTACCTGACAATAATCCTTTTTCTTGCTGGACTTTTTTATAATAATCCATAAAATCTTTACCATAGTAATAACAATTTTCACTATAAAATAAAGGACAGTCTAAACAATCAAAACCTTTACACATTTATACCACTTTATTATATAATCCTAATAATTATTTTGGAATCTTCTTCTTCGTAATGTTGATATAAGATGTCCTTTTGAGAGCAGTTGAATTCCAAATTGTGAGCTATACTCTCGGGAGAAATCAGTTATAACATTACAAATCATAATTCCACCTTCAATCTTGGTGTCAATACATGCTTTATGTAGTTGCCGTAATTGTGTGATTGAAATTTCTCTTTTCCAATCTCGAATGAAAATTCCAAACGTATTGAGTTTATTCTTTACGACGGCATCAAAAGTCCAGGCTTTACCGGATTTTCCTTTATACTTTACTGGACCCGGCACAAACTCATACTTTTCGGAAAAGACATTTTTAGCTAATTCAATTAAGTTTTTCTCTCCTAATGACATGAAATCACACAATTTATGTAATATATATATATCATTTCTATATTGATCTAAATATTATTTAAGTGGATATATTACGTCTGTAATACGGATCTTTAACTTTTTTGGAGAAATTAGTGATTGAAAAGATGAAAATCGAAAAATCAAAAAAACTTCAATGAAAAATATTAATTTTTACTAAATTCAGTTAATTTAAGAAATGAGTATTCGCCCTCACTATCAAGACCATTTTTTTGTACATACTTAAACAAATTTTGTTGTAAAAATTCTAGTAATCCTTCAATTACTTTACCACAAATATTGCTGCATCTTAAATAATCCATTTCACATTTATCATTAAATCGTTTGCAGAATTTTTTCATCTGCAAAGATACTCCTTGGGCATGTAAAATTGTAAAACAATCCCATGTATCCTTAAAACCAGCTAATTGGCTTGGGGGGGTATATTTTAGTAAATTTCTTAAATTATTTTTAGAGGAATTATTATTTAATCGGATCTTCATTTCTCTTAATTCTTTTTTAGCTTCAAGCTCACATAGAAAAATGTAGTATTTAAGTAATTTTTCTGCCTCTTTTGCTTTTTCGGGCTCAACAATTTTCCACCCATTAATCCTTTT
>JBHLPN010000264.1:0-4578 GCA_048939445.1 Promethearchaeota archaeon
TGTAAATCTGGTCAAATTATACGAAAATTTAAAGATCTGTTCAATAGCAATTTAAAGTTATTCTTAGAAGGAGATTACTATAAATTTTTAGACCGATTTAAGAAAATCAAGGGGTTAGATGATAATTATATAAAGGAAATTTACCAAGATCTTCAACTTAAATTTGAAAATTTAAGAGATACAGAGAACATTAATACGATTGTTATGTACTCACTTGTATTAAATTCTCTTATATCAAGTATCAGAGATCTCAATTTCGGTGAAATAATAAAAGAGATTAAAAAACGTATAATAAAAAAGTCCAATATGCATGAACATAAGATTCAACGAGAACTGGATAGCTTATTTATGAGAAATGATGAAAACATTTCGATCTTATATAATATTTCATATCTCGACACACTAGCAGAATCATTTAATTACAAGAAAGTTGCTCATATTTGTAAAATTCAAAAAGGTAAATTTATGAATCGAATTGTTAAACTAATCATATCTTCAAACAATTAGATACATCTTAGAATCTTAAAGTTCGACTAATTCCTCAAAATAAATATCAGCAAGTGCTTTTATAACTTTTTCTTTCAAATTATTATCAAATTTTCTTATTCTATCTGAAAATTCTATTTGAATGGCTTGGCTGTTTCGAATATGAGAAGCACCATATTTTGTAGTTATATAACCACCAGTCAATACATACTCTCTTCTTCTAGGATGACCCGGAGCAATTGGTATATCTAATTGAAGCATTTTTTGAATTATTTTCCCACGAATGTTCTTACCCCAATTTCTTTTTGGAATTGGTTCAGGAAATAATGAACCTAAATTATTTGTGCCTAAAATCACATCTACATCTCTAAAACCAGGAGGGCGATTGTCACTTTCAAAACCATGTATATCAATCAGTAATGAATAACTACTTTTTTTCAAATTATCGTATATCCATTCCTTAATTTTATTATGGTAGAATTTATAAATTTCTCTGGCGATTAATGAGTTTTGATTATAGGCTTCATACTTATTACGATTTAAATCAATTTTACTTCGCCGAACTTTTAAACTGATATAAAAAGGCGTTTTAAATTTGAATTTAGCTTTTTTAAAATTAAGATTAACTTGCCTAATAAAAATTTTGGATATTTCTACTGTTCCTTTATCAATTCCTAAAATTCCTGTTGAACGTGAAGGGATAGAATCACATTCTAATATTCCACCATGGGGCACAGACACAATTAATGGAATATTTCCTTTCTCAAACTCTATGTAAGCTCTAAATTTGTGCATTTTTATGAGAATTTTAATTAAAAAGGATTAAATAATCGGAGAATTCTGAAAAGTAAAATATCGAAGTATTATGAAAACGCTTATCCAAACTCCAAATCCTATTAAACCGAATGTATAATATGCAAATGCACTTTTTTCTTTTTCAAATGTAAGATACGCAAATAGCCATGTACCAAGACCACCAATTGCGCATAAAAGAACATCAGTGAACATATTCTGCCAACTATCAGGCCGATTTTCAAATTTCCATCCTAAATTAAGAAATAATGTATGTTCTATGATTTCCCAAATTATTGCACATACAATAATAAGAATAAAAACAAATAATAATGAGAAGATTGGAATTTTACCCCTCTTCTTTGGTATCGTATAAAATAATGACCAAAATAAAAATAATCCCACTCCAAAACATATATGACCTATTGAATAAAAATCAAAAAGAGCAATTCCTACTTCATCTGTTGTAGTTGCGAACCATTGACTAAATAACATATTCTCATCTTCCTTTTCAATTCTAAATATAAAATCACGTAACACTAATTTAAGTTTAAGTATTATGCTGAACCAGAACATTTTATTGGAAAAGTTATAAGTGTTGTAAATGATTAGAATTTAATTGATATAATAGGAAGGATGAAATATTTGATTAAAGATACTGCTTTAGTCGTATATTATTATAAAGACAATATCTATAGTATCAATGCTTTAATCGGAGCATTAGAAACAGATAGTTACTTCGATAATATTAATGTTTATTTTATTACAAATAAAAGTGAATTAATTGAGGGTTTAAAGGATATAATAACAAAGCACAAACTAATAATAGTGGGAATCTCCTTTTTTACCACACAATTATGGGACATTTATAACATAATTTCAAGTTTAAGAAACAAATACAAGAAAAAAGTTCTTTATATAGCAGGAGGGTCTCATCCTACTGGTGATCCTCTAGGAGTACTTAAACTTGGATTTGATTTTGTCATTGTAGGGGAGGGAGAAGAAACATTAAGAGAATTATTGAAAAAAGTAGACGTGGGTTCTGATTTTGAAGCTGTAAAAGGAATTGCGTTTATCAATGATTTTGATGAATATATTTCTACAGGAAGAAGAAAAGCTATTAATTTGGATGAGTATCATCCATTTCCATTAAAAAATCGAAGATTTGGAGCAATAGAAATAACAAGGGGTTGTCCATATGTTTGTTATTTTTGTCAAACACCCTACATTTTAGGTACAAAACCAAGACATAGAAGTATAGAAACAATTTGTAGATATGTGAAGATATTGAAAAATTATTATGGTGATCTTACTGATGTAAGATTTATAACACCAAATGCATTTTCTTATGGATCTCTGGATGGAAAAGTGTTAAATCTAACCAAACTTGAAAAACTGCTTAAGAACATAAGAGAAATAATAGGAAAAAACGGGCGTATTTTTTTAGGAACCTTTCCATCAGAAGTAAGACCTGAACATGTCACTAATGATACATTAGGGTTAGTTTTAAGATATGCTGATAATGATAATATTACTATTGGTGCACAATCAGGCAGTCAAAGGATCTTAGATTTATGTCACAGAGAACACTCAGTTCAAGATATATATAATGCTGTAGACTTAACGTTAAGAAGTAATTTAAAAATTAATGTGGATTTTATTTTTGGATTACCCGGAGAAAATGATGAGGATATTAAACTCACAATTCAAATGATGAAAGATTTGGCGATTAAAGGTGTAAAATTACACGCTCATTCGTTTATTCCTTTACCTCAGACACCCTTTGCAAAAGTCCCTGTTAATAAAGTAGAAGATATATATAAAAAGGAAATTAAATCGTTAATATCAAAAGGATTCGCATTTGGTGATTGGCAGAAACAAGAAAAATTGGCAATTAAAATCGCTAAATATATGAAATCTATGAAATTAACATGAAACTTTTTATTTTTTAAGTTGAATTACATCTTGTTTTATATCAATGAAACCTTCTTTTTCCAATTGATCAAGTATGGTCTTAATTTTCTTTCGTTCATTAATTTCAAATGCTCTTTGAATATTTACAATCTCAATTTTTCCTTTTTTAATTAATATTTCTAGAATTCTTCCTCTAATTTGTCTTGTTGATCCTTTAAAAGGAGCTTGTTTTCTGTAATGCACACTCTTTTTATTCAATTCTGGATTAACTTTTTTGAGCATTACACCATAATCCATTAAAGCATAAAACCATTCTCGAGGATTAGAATCATCAACAGTTTTTTTAACGATCGGCAAAATCTCTTTATCACTAATCTTACTTTTATTAGAAAAGAAGAAATAAATATAGACTCTTCTTATATTAGTCTCTATGAAAGCTGTAGGTTTATTAAAAGCGAAAGTAATAATTGAAGATGCTGTATTATATCCTATTTGGGGGAAAGATTTGAGAGTTTCTATTGAATCTGGTAGTTTTCCATCAAAATCTTTAACTACAATGTCAGCGATCTTTTTTAATGCTATTGCCCTTCTGTTATATCCTAATCCTTTCCATTGTTTAAGAACATCTTCAAGCGAAGCCATAGATAATGATGAAAAATTTGGAAATTTCCTTATAAATTTCAAAAATTTTTCAGATACATTCGCAGTTTGAGTTTGTTGGAGCATAATTTCTGATACTAAAACATTATAAGGAGTTATATTCTCCCTAAAAGGAAATTTTCTCTTATGATTTTTATAGTATTCATAAATTATTTTTTGAAATAAGTTAATTAATTCAGTTGTTAATCCTTTCTCATTAAAAAGTCTATGAAAATCGCTAATAAATAAACCTTCGCTAATTTTAAACACAGAAAAAATCTATATTTGATAAGTAGGTAAGAATAGATGGACAACAAAAATGAATTTATGGATTTTAGATTATAATAATTGCTTAGGATTTTATCATTATGATAGATCAAATGCGAATATGGTAACTCCTCCCTCTATTCTTTTAAGTTTCAGCAAGTATCCTGAGCTATTAATAATATGAAGCATTGGTTTGTTTTCAAGCAGAATTGAACCAGTGAATGTTCTATAATTGAGTTCTTTACCAATTTGTACTAGATATTTTAATAAAAACTTAGTTAAACCTAGGCCTCTCCAATCTTTGTGAACCACAAATGCAAGCTCAGCAATCGACGGTTGAGCTGTTTTGAAAAATGCCCCTAAAGCTATAATTTGTTCTTCTCCATTTTTACTATATTCTCCAACTAAAATCATATCAGTTTTATAATCAATCGTTACTAGCGGTTGCATCTTTTTATGGCGAAAATCTTTAACAGGGCT
>JBHLPN010000265.1:0-4569 GCA_048939445.1 Promethearchaeota archaeon
GCAATCATTCTAGCACCAAAACCTCTTCTTGTTATCACCAAGATTTTTCCTCTAAAATTCAATTCTTGCATTTCACTTGCTAAAGCATATATTGCGTGTCCCAGAGTTTGAGTATGCGTGAGTCTATCAGAATCAAATTCATCTGGAATCCTTTTAGGCATATTTTCAGTAGCTGTTTTTGCTATTTGATTCATAAATTGTACAGCTTCAATAGGGTATTTCCCTACAGCTGTTTCTGCTGAGAGCATCACAGCATCAGTTCCATCCATAACAGCATTATACACATCATTTGCTTCTGCTCTTGTAGGGATGGGATTAGAGACCATTGATTCAAGCATTTGAGTCGCTACAATAATAAACTTTCCTTCGCGATTACTCTTATAAATCATTTCCTTTTGCCATAAGGGTACTTTATCCAGATCTATCTCAACTCCTAAATCACCTCTGGCAACCATGATTCCATCACTTACCTCTAAGATCTGATCAAAATTAGTTAATGCTATAGGTCGTTCAATTTTTGAAATTAATTTAATTTTCGAATTTCCATAATTTTCAAGTATTCTTTTAACATGTAAAACATCATCCCCTCCTGCTACAAATGAGATGGCAACATATTCAGGGTCTAATTCTGCTATAAACTCAAGATCCTTAATATCCTTTTCGGTGGGAACCTTTTGAGATAATTCTCCTGCAGGAATATTAACTCCTTTTCCATTGCTAATAATTCCTCCGGCTAAAACCTCTCCAACAATATGATCTGCTTCTTTTCTAAGGATTTTAACTTTAATAATTCCATCATTTACAAAAAAAATATCACCAACCCTCATCGATTTAAGAAACCCCTTCAATGGAATTGAAAATTGATCTTGATCACCTAGAAGTTCTTTCTCAAAAACCTTTACTTCTTGACCTATTCCTAAGCTATAGGCTTTATCCTCTTTAAATTTTCCTACTCTAATTTTCGGTCCCTGAATATCAGCTAAAATTCCTGTGTGTTTAGTAAATTCACTTACTTCTCTTATTCGTTTTACTAATTCTCTTTTTTCCTTATTGGTTCCGTGTGAAAAATTTAATCTAAAAATATCGACTCCATTAGTAATTAATTTTTTAAGCATCTCTTTCGAGCTTGAAGATGGACCGCATGTTGCGACGATTTTTACTGTATTTTCTCTAAACGACATTTTTTTTTAACTTTTCTTATTCTTTAAGTATTTTAGATTCGAATATCAGATTTGAAATAATGAATAATATTATTATTATGTTTATCCTTAAAAACTATTCATTTTCTACTAAATTCTTAATTTTTATTAATTTTCTACGAAATTCTTTTCTAATATCACTTAATTTTTCTACGAAATTATTATAATCTTCAATCTTCTCTATTTCTTTTAACAGCAATAATTGTATTCTTAAAGTTTTTGGATAAATTGAATACTGTATTAATTTAAGATTATATTGAATTGCATATTCTCTAGCAAGTTGAACTAATAAATCAGAACTACTATTTGCTATAGATATAGCTAAGAAATATCTAAATTTTGGATGTTTAGAATAATTTCTAACAACGATTAGGAAATAATATTTATTAACTTCTCTTAATTTGTATACTTTTTCTACTGATAAGGATTTAGGAACATCATCAATAACTTCTGAGATTGGTGCATGCTTACCTCTTAATTTTTTACCCTTTTTAATAAACTCATTCTTGATATAGGATTTAAAATTATGATGATTTGTTTTTTGCATTTTTTTAAGTCTCTGATCTAACTACCTATGTAAATTCAAAATAATCTTATTATACATTTATAGAATTATGCTTTAATATAAATCCTTTATAACAAAATCCAAATTGAGATCTTCAAGAGTTTCTTTTAAAGGGTATCCATTTTCAGGATTCCAACCCATTTCTCTACAATATCCTTTAAAAAATTCTTGATAATCAACAGATATGCCTTTTGTTGGTCCTCGTGTGTCAGGAGGATGCCCTGTTACTCTTCCAGGTAATTTATTATGCGCAATATCTATCCCTTCACGCAAAGTAAATGATTGACGTAATGTTTGAATCCTCATTCCTATTTTTATTAAATCATCAATTCTAATCCTCCAGCCCGTCAAGGAATTAATGAGATCTATAAATGGATATGGGCCAAATAGAGTCGAAAATAAGCATAGACCAGCACTATGTATAACTTGATGGAAAGAAGTAACTAAAGTTTGTGCTTTTTGCTTCTTTTTCTCATCACTCTTCCAGCCTTTTGGCAATTTGAATCCTTCTTGAAATTTATCAATAGGACCAATATCAATAAAATCTATACTTGCGGCTGTATGTCTTCCAGGTGTAGGATCATATGCATAGGTAAAAGCTAGTGATGGGAAAATTCTAGGATTGTGCATTCCGATTTCGCAACCTAATGATGTCATAGAAAATTTTTCGCATCCTTTTCCTATCTTTTTTGCTGCGATATCACAACCATCAGCCAAAATATCTCCAATTCCTTCTCGTTTTATAATTTTTTTTACCAATTCTACAAAAGCTTTTGAATTCCCCCAATTCAATTCCAAACCGTCTGTATCTTCTAGATCTATAATACCATTTTCAAAACATTCAACAGCAAAAGCCACTGTAACTCCTGTTGATATAGTATCGATTGCTGCGCGATTACACAAATCATTAATCATAATTATTGACATTAAATCATCATTTAGTATAAGAGATCCAAATGCACTGCATGTTTCATATTCAGGCAAGAGAGTCTCCTCTAAATCTAATTCAGGAACTTTTAATATTGCTCCACACTGAATTGGGCAAGAAAAACAACCAAAATCTCTTAGTTTATATTTATGAATGTTCAGTGTAGAAATATTTTTTGATTTTGAGAATGGATAATCATACATTCCGATACCAGACCAATTTTTAATTGGTGAGTCGCCTATTTCTGCAGAAATGGTGTTTCCAGTACTAGTTCCAAATTTCCGATAGATGTGTCTTATCATTCCTGCAGGTCCAGAAAGCTTTATCTTAAACCTGCGTAATGTTTTAGCAAAATTAGGAGTTTTATTTAAAATAGATTTGGTTAATTTACCAGGTTCTTTTTTTACACCTATTCTATTATAAATTTTTACTAAATTCATGAAATTGGTTTTATCATAGATATTCAATCCTTGATTTCCTTTTAAAGCAAGTGCTTTAAGGTTTTTAGATCCCATGATAGCCCCAAATCCTGATCTAGCAGCAATTCTACCTTTATCGTTTGCGATACCAGATATTCTTGATAAATTTTCGCCTCCCTGCCCTATTCCTGCTACTTTAACGGATTTACCATGTCTTTCTTTTATGATTTGTTCTGTTTTTACAAAATCAAGCCCCCATAAGTCCGAGGCATCAAAAATTTCTTTATTATTATTAAAAATTGATATATATACTGGATTTTGTGCTTTTCCTTTTATTAAAATCGCATCATAACCACATTTCTTTATTTCTGGACCAAATGTTCCACCACTATTAGAATCTCCCCAAGTCCCTGTAAGAGGAGATTTACCAGCTACCATATATCTACCTGAAAAGGGTGCTACTGTTCCTGTTAATAAGCCTGGAAAAAAACCAAAATGAGATTCAGGACTCAATGGGTCAACTTTCGCAGGCATATTTTCATAAATTAACTTAACCGCTAATCCATATCCTCCAAGATATTGACGATAAATCTCCTCAGTTATTGATTGTTCTGTGAAACTCTCTTCTGAGAGATTAAAGCATAAAACTTTTCCAAAAAACCCAGTTCTCATATTCAACTTTTAGATTTCTTTCATGATTAAATAGTGTTTAATTTTTAAAATTTATCGAAAAAAGTAATATTGTTTTGGAATCTTGTTTTTCTTATCAATTTTAAATATTATCATTTAAATACCTTTTTTATTAAAAAATCAAATGGATTTAAGAAGTTCTTTAATTAAAAGTTATAAATTATATTTAAGAGATTAATATTGCTTTAAATAGAATTAAAGAAACATTTAAATATACAATTTGTTATAATATGATTGGCACTAAATTATAGCGATCAATCAGAAATAATTATCTTTAAATTATTTCAGAACAATTACCACCTTTACAAAGGGTTAGAATAAAAATTTATTACGTTAATTAGAATTAAATAAATCTCTGTCAAGGTTAGAAAAATGGCTATGTCATTAATCCCACAAGTAAAAGATGATCAGATTTCAATACAAAAATTCATTGATTGGGATAAATTTAGGAATGTTTTTTATAATAATTTTTATTTAGAGAATTATAAAATTGTGATCAAAATGCCACTCCCTTCAAAAGAAGAAACAAGTGATGAGATAAAAATAAAAAAGTTTAACCTTGAAAAATATACATTTCTTATTTCTTACGATTAAATTTCTTTAAGAATAATTAAATTTTTACTTATTATTAGGTTTTTTGCTCTTTTCTCTATTATATTCATTCCAACAAGAAAAACATAGATACGCTCCTATTTCTAATAGCACTAAGTCTTTTGTTGATCGAATCATTCCGCATTTATAGCATTTCTTCTTCATAATGAGTAATTG
>JBHLPN010000043.1:0-14593 GCA_048939445.1 Promethearchaeota archaeon
GGCTTATAGCTGCAAGTCGATAACGGATAGACTCCAGAACTCATCCCTTTTCCACACACGATAAAATCGGGAACCACTTTCTCATTTGGATATAATCCTCCATAAATTGCCCAAAAGTTACCTGTTCTCCCAAGACCTGCTTGAACTTCATCGTTTATCATCATAACCCCCTTTTCATCACAAATCTCTCGGACTTCTGAGAAATATCCTTCTGGAGCAATTAAAACACCTCCAGTGACTGGGATGGTTTCGAAAATTACACACGCGATTTCCTCTGTCATTACCTTATGTAGCGCTTCTATATCTCCAAAGGGTATTTGTTTAAAGTTTGGGAAACTCCATAAAAATGGATCTTTAAAATCAGGATCTCCAGTTAATAAGGCAAAGCCAGTATGGCCATGATAACCACCAATTGCTGAAATACACCCTTTCCTTTTAGTATAAGCTCTTGAAAATTTAATAGAAGTATCTATTGCTTCCCCTCCGCTCACTCCAAAAGTGGTTTTACTAATATCTCCAGGCATTAATTCAGCTAATTTCTTTCCTAATAAAGCTCGTTGTTCTGACAGAAGCATATGATCTCCTAAGTCTAATCCTCCATCTAAGGCATCTTTAAGTGTTTGAACAATTCTAGGATTTTTATGTCCTAAATTAAATACACCACCAGAAGACCTGCAATTATAAAGTTCTAATGGAGGTGTTCCGGGTTTTATGCCTTCTAATGTTCTTAAGAAAATTCCTTCTCTTTCACCAGGAATTACTCCTAGTCCGAATCCTTTAAACATTCGAACTTTTGGTCCATTTACATGCTTGGAGTACATTTTAAGTAAATCTTTTTGAGATAAGGTTCCAATATATTTCGTCTCAGGATTCCTTTTCATAATGTTAATAAAAACATATAAAAATATATTAAAATTTTGAAATAAACTAAAAAAAATTAGATATCCTCAAAAAAATTTATTATTATAAAAGAAAAGGAAAAATAAAAAGAACTCTTAAAATTCGTATCCACACTTTTTACAAACATGCTTTTTAGCATACATAGGTATGTGTCCTACATAGGAGAGGACTTTACTTTTATCTTCCACAGTTTTAATGTCGCCACCTACTGCACCGCACATTGGACAAGTTATCCGTTCATCGCTGGCAAATCCTCCCGCACCAATTTCGGGGGGCTTTAATTCTTCTAATTCAGATTCGACTTCATGAAGATGAGTTACTGTTGATTCTAAAGATTGCTCCTTTTCAGTAAGTTTATCAGATAATTTTTGAATATGAGCATCTCTTTGTAAAAGAGTGTTATTTAGTTCGCTTAATTGCGAATTTAATTGCGTTATTTCACCCTGAGATGTTGTATACTTAGAATTTAATTCTCCAACTTGATTAGATAAGCTATCAACTTTACTATTGGCTTCATTAAATTGTGTTTCTAAATTAGAAGCTTTTTCTTTAGTTGCATCTAATTCTGACGTTAATTCGCTAACTTTTGCCTCGCTATTAGCTAAGTTGTTTTCTAGATCCTCTGATTTAGATTTATATTCTGCTAATTCAGTTTTAAGATTATTATTTTCCGTATTTAAATCCCGTATTACTTCTTGATCATCCGCTTTAGTCTTTTCGAGATCAGCCTTAGTGTCTGAGAATTGGTTTTCTGTTTGTTCAAGTTTACTTTGAGCTTCATCTAAATTGTTCATTGTATCTGCTAATTTTCCCTTAATTTCAGTTAATTCAGTTTTTGTATCTGATAATTGTTTCTCTAAATCATTAACTTTACTTCTGAGGTCTAATAAGAATCTTCCCTCAACTGATAATTTTTTATCTGGTTTTGCTTCTGCCTTTGCCCAGTCAATACTAATTATATTTCACCTTGATTGATATTTTTAAATTTTGAATTGATTTTATGAATTAAATTAATTACTAATATATAAATCATAGTGTATTAAGTTTTTAATTATTTTTACTTTTAGAGTTCAATTTCTTGAATTAACTATTATGATTTAATTGTTTTCAAAATTATAATATATTATATGGAAATCAAAAATGAAGAAAGATAATTAAAATGGAAAAAACAGATGATTCAGAATTTAACGTTGATTATATCTCTACTTCAGGTGTCTATAAAACATGTTTTACGCTAGTTATTCTTCTGCAGTTTTTATTTGGATGTATAATTATTATTCTAGTTAATATTTGGTTCATTAATGATTTATATTACCTTTTAACAGGAAAACAATTTTTACCTTTTCTTTTAATTGGTCAGTGGTGGGAATGGTTTCTGCTTCCTATGAATATTTATGGCAATCTTCTGTTATTTGCATTCTCCATTATATTATTCTCAGCATTGATTTTTAAAATCTTAAACAAATTACATCCTCCTAAAGAAGGTCTATTTGAAAGGGGAACTAAAGAGTGGAAATATACTCATCGAAGGTTTTGGACAGCATATTTCCCTATTTGGCTGGCAAGATCTCTACCTTTACCATGGTCTGATATTTTTGTTTATAGATTTTTAGGAGTTCATATAGGGAGAAATGTGGTTGCTTATGAAGGATATATAGATCCAGAATTAATTGAGATTGGAGATTTTACTATGACGTCGCTAAATATTTGCATATTTTCACATCTAATATATCAAGATAAAATAGTTATTAAGAAAGTAAAAATAGGGAAAGGTTGTATTGTTGGACCCCATACTATAATCAGCCCTGGAACAATACTTCAAGATTGGGCTGTTTTAGGTGTTAATAGTTATACTTCGATAAACCAAGTTTTAGAAGGGGACTTAATTCATGTGGGAACCCCCGTAAGTATGACGCTTCCAATTCAATCAGTGGAAGAATCTCAAGAAAAAGTGGAGAAAGTAAAGAGTCAATCATTAGAAAGTATCAATCTTAATGAAAAAAAGAAGAATAGAGGTGGCAAATAATAAATGTTTCAACCAGCAAGCTTAAAAGGAGATTCTCCTACTCCTATAGACGAGAGACTTAGAAATAGATATCTTATTATATATTTTCTTAATATTATTTTAAGTTTTTTCCCTTGTATATTGTTTGAATGGATTTATGTTGTTTACCTTTGGAAAGAAGGATTATACTTGTTGTTCATTTGTTTATTTCCTCTTAATATCTTTATTTTAATTCATTTAATGCAATTAAGTGCCATTCTATTTTCTGTTTTATTTTTAACGGTATTAAAACTTATATATGTACCAAAGGAGGGAAAATTTAATAGAAATATAAAAGATAAGAACTATTTTTACTGGAATTTAAGAAATATTATAAAAAAATGGCCACTTTTTATTAGTGCATCTAACCCATTCCCTTGGTTTAAAAATCGGTTTACACTCCGGTTTTTTGGTGTGAAGATTGGAAAAAATGGAATACATGATAATAGCTGGATCTCTTCTGAATTTGTATGTATAGGAAAAAATGTTATTATTGGAATGAATAGTACTCTATTGAGCTTTGGAATTGAGCAGGATAGTTTTATTTTAAAAAGCATCATTATTGAGGATAATGTTCTAATTGGAGCTAAATGTGTATTACTGCCAGGAACTCATATTAAACGTAATACGAAACTATCTGCCCATTCATATACCAATTTTAATGATGTTTTAGAAGAAAACTCGATCTATATAGGCCATCCAGCGAAATTAAAAGAGAAATAAAAAAATATGATAACTGAGAAAACTATAAAATTAAATGCTAGTGAAAAGCAAATTTCCAAAAAGAGATTTGTAATTATATCAGATACTCATATCACTCGATCTCGAGGTCCGTTTAATCTTCATACATTTAATTTGGGTGTAGAACAGATAAATAAGATAAAGGGTGTTGATCTTTATTTGCATCTTGGAGATATCACGCATACTGGCACTCTATTAGAATACGAATATGCGATGGAGCAATTTAAGAAATTCAAGCCGATCTCTAAATGCCCTCTAATGATTTTAATTGGAAATCATGATGCAATGAATGTAGGCTATTTACTATTTGAAGAAATGATAGGAAGAAGACACTATGAATATGAAGATGATGAAGTTTATGTAATAGGGATAGATAGTACTAAACCAGATTTACCTAGTGGAATTATTCATCATAATATAATTGAGGCTGTGAGGAAGAGATTAGAAAAGCCAGATAGGGAGAACAAATTCAAAGTGGTATGTTTTCACCATCAACTTATCCCTATTCCAAATACTGGTAAAGAACGATCTGCAATTGATGATTCAGGAGATATGCTTAAAATGCTTTTGGAGACAAAAGCTGATTTAGTGTTAAATGGTCATAGACATACTTCAAATTTATATACTGTTAGTAGTAGTGAGAAAGATTTATTTATTTTTAATGCAGGCACATTTAGCTGTAACAAAACTAGATACCGTGATTTATTCAACTACTCAATAATTGACATATCAGAAGACATTCTTACGTTTAAGATAATTCCAATATTAGATTCAAATGCTAAACGTGAAATTAATCGACAAGTTAACTATTATCTTCCATTAGAATTAGAAAAAGATCAAAAACCGATATGTAAGTTCATACAATTTTCGCACTCATTAATTAATGAACAATCTGAAAACGAAATTACGAATTTGGACAAAGCTATTGGAAAAATAAATAAAATTAAAGATATAGATCTAGTCGTTCATACAGGAAATGTAACCCAAAATAGTTATAAAGAAGAATTTAGAATAGCTAAAGAAAAAATTAGTAAATTAAAATATCCTTACCTCGTTGTACCGGGATATACAGATTCAAAACCACCTGCTTGGGAATATTGGGAACAATATTTTGGGGAATTTGATCCATTGTATGAGAATGATAAATTATATTTTCAAGGATTAAATTCTACAACTCGAGATTCTACTGAAGGTTTTATTGGAAGAAAAAGAATGAATCAGTTTATAGAAAAAGTATTAACTCTTGGTCATCAAAAAATATTTGGAGTTTGTTGTTTTCATAGTTTAATTCCTACTCCCTTAAGTGTATGGAGGACTGAACTAATAGATTCCGGTGATGTGCTTTCTCAATTTGCTCATTCTCAAATTGATCTTTGTTTAAATAGCTCACCCAGTATCTCATTCAATGTAAAAGTTGATCATACAATATTCTCGAATGGTGGAAATCTTAACCTTAAACGTTTTAATAAGACTTTTGTGGAAGTAGATATTTATAAAAAAGGTACTGTCGTATTAAAAGAACATGACTTGAAAACTGGTCAAGTAAATACTGTTGGTAATTATAATATAACAATTTTTATATAATTGCTAATTAATATTCTTTCATAAATTTCCTGGAAGTAGAGTATTTCCTCAAATTTTAATAAGAAATAAACTTAAAAATGATATAGTTCTTATAAAATTAAAGAAAATACTTTAATTAGTTGGAGAGTTCTAAAAGTTTACGGGGAGATTATTGGCTAAAGTTAAATTAAATTTATTGAATATTTTCCAACTGAGAGTTAGTAAGAAATTTATACACTATAAAGGCAAAACTGTTAGAGACATTATCTCTCAATTTTTAAGTGAATATAGAGATAAACTTGATGTTGAGCTTCTAGATAAGAGTAAAAAAAAGTTTAATACTCATGTACTTATTCTATTAAACGGTCGAAATATAAAATATCTTAAAAATTATAAAACAAACCTTAAAGATGGAGATGAGCTCTACTTATCTTATGCGTTAGCGGGAGGTTGAAAATACAAGGTTTCTAAACAGTAAGCTTAAATAATGAAATCATTATTATTTCGTTAAGAAAAGGGAATATATATTAAGATTTCTTAATATTGAATATTTTAGAAGACATTTATTTAAAAGCGTTATAAAATCTAGAATTGGTGGTTTTTTATTACAAAAAGGATTGGAGTAATGGGCTTGGATAATGCAGGTAAAACTAGTATAATAACAGCGATTACAAGACGCTTCGGTTTTGAGGAGGAGATTGCTAGATTAACACCAACACGGGGAATTGCCCGTGATTCTTTTAAGTTTCTCGGTATTGAGTTTAGCCGCTTAGATTTTGGAGGACAGAAAATTTATAGGGAAAACTATTTAGCACATCCAGAGAAATATCTTATGGGAACTGATTTATTGTTCTATGTTATAGATGCCCAGGATTTTAATCGATATATCGAATCTATAGATTATTTAGAGAAAGTCCTGCTTTTCTACAAAGAGGAACAGGAATATGTACCAATTTGCATTCTTTTTCATAAATTCGACCCCCAACTCGTAGATGATGTGCAAATTAATAAAAGAATTCTTACATTAAAGCAAGCATTAACAAGATATTCAAATGATTTTGACATCTTTTTCTTTGAGACAACAATATTTGATATAAAATCAATAATGGATGCCTTTTCATGTGGTTTATCCATGTTATTCGAAAAAATGGAGATGGTTTCCAATTTGTTTTCAGAAATAAGTAAAAACTATAATTCCATTTTAATAGCATTATTTGATGCGAAAGGTATAACTCTTGGTGAATATTATAGACCACACCTTCAATTAAAAGAGAAAATAAAAATATATGAAAAATATTTAGATTTACAAAAACGTGTAGTTACCGAGAATAGAACTCTTTTAGAGTTTTCTGATAAATTTAAAAGTGGTGAGAGGTTTTCGGGTATCATTGAAGTACTCCAATTTGGAACTCTTGATTTTTATTTATTATTTATTGTTGAAGAAGATGAATCTAACTTAGAAAAAACTATCTCACTTATAGATAGGATTGAAGCAGCAAAACCTCAAATGAAAAATCTTATTCTACAAATAATTCAATAAATTTTATAATAAACGCAGCTGGAGGGATTTGAACCCTCGAGCGCTTATGCGCACCGGCTTTCTTGATTACTCGATCCTACTAAGTGAAGCTCGAGGCCGGCGTCTTACCAACTAGGCTACAGCTGCTTTACAATTTTTCATTGATTTTCTAATATTCTTTAAATATATTATATATAAATTTATTTCTTTTTTAAACCAATAAAATCGATTAAATAGTATTTTTCTTCAGGAAACTTATTAAAATCGATTATGTATTATTTCTAAGACGAGGGAATGTAAATTTTCAATTTTAGGGAAGGATCAAGTAGTTTAATCAAGCCCTCTTCTTCATATTGTTTTAATAGCAATTTTATAGTTGAAACTCTTATATCATATCTAAGAGCAATATCTGTTGCTAAAATTGTCTTCCTTTTTAGAATCGATTCTTTTATTTCGTTTTCTAGATGCTTTGGGATAAAAGCGTCTCTCTCTACAATATTGATTTGTTTAGTTCTCCCATACTTTCTTCTTAGATTTAGTGTAGCCTTTCTCACTATTTGTTTTTCTTCCTTTTCAGACATCAACAATCACAAATTGATAAATAGAATATTGAAAATAAAAGTTGAACGAAATTATAAATATTTAAAATTTAATAAAATTTTTGATTTAATAGTGAAAATTAAAATTCAGCGTTAACTCGCTGATAATAATACTAAACCTCAATAGAATTTGAGCAATAATTACAATTTTAATATCAAAAGGAGAAGACCAGAAGAAATTTATAATAATGTGTCAGACTATTTTAGAGGAGAAATTTTGGAGCAATATGCTACCTCTAAAAACATCATGAGAATACAAGAAAAAATTACAATCAGAGCTCTAGAGCTTTTAAATTTGAGAAAAGAAGATAAATTAATTTTAGATGCTGGTACTGGTCCAGGATATACAGCGCTTTATTTAAATGAGATAGGATATAAAACTGTAGCAATTGATATAATTCCAGCATTCCTAAATTATTATAATATAAAAGAAGTAAATCCTATTGCAGCAGATATGTGTTTTCCTCCTTTTAAGTCACACATTTTCGATGCTATTATCTCAATTTCCTCATTACAATGGATTTTTAGAAATATAAATAGCAAAATGATGAAAAATCAGTTAATTAATTTAGCAAAATCTTTCTATACAATTTTAAGACCTAAAAAAAAAGTTATATTTCAATTTTATCCAAAGAATCAAGAAATTCTTGATAGTATTGGTAAAATATTTATAAATAATACAAAATTTACAGGTAATTTCATTATAGATAATCCTAAAAAACCAAAGAAAAGAAAGGTTTATTTATTATTGGAAAAAAGCTGAGATTTTCTTGTTTAATCTATTATATTTTTTAGTTAATAAATATAATTTCTACTTTATCGAATATTCTTCATCTTTTTTAATTTAAAAATAAGAACTTATTGGTAAGCATAAGGTTTTATATAAAATCTTTTTTAATATGGTTAAAAATTTTTTCTAAAATAACAATTAAATAAGTTGATATTATGAAGATACAAAATATACATAAAGTTCGTTTAAAAGAAGTGTCCTTACTTTTAATGATATTACTTCTAAGCTTTTTTCCAACATTTTTGGGAAATTTTTCTAATTTTACAAGCACTCTTGAGAATCTAAACGAAGATAACAGCAGGATTCCTGAAATTTTTAATAGAGAAAATCTAAAAACTAGTGATTTAGGTAATGATACTTGGTGGGATACTGATTTTGCTTATCGACGATTAATCACTATTACAAATCCCTATGATGTAAATTTTATTGATTTTGGAGTAAGCATGACATTTAATTATGCAGAATTGGGAAGTTTTATTCAAACTGATCTAGATGATATAAGAATTGTAGAGAATGATGATTTACGAAAATTTTACGTTGTTAAAGATTCCCCATCAATAGGTTTAGCCACCATTTGGTTTAATACTAATATATCGCAATCTTCAACTGAAAGAGACACCTACTTATATTTTGGAAATAGTTTAGCTGTAAATGCTGAAGCAAGTAGTGTAACAGACAGTTTTGGTTGGGTTAAAAATGGGGATTTTGAATTGGATAATAGTACTGCTCAATATTTTGATCCATATGGATGGACATTTTCTCATGATCAAGTTGATCAAATTAAAGATATTTATAATCCAAGGGAAGCCTCAAATCATTCAGGACCCAGTTATGAAAATTTTGTAAACAATCTAATCCATATAGATGATATTAGGGTTGCTGAAAGAGTAGAATCTGGATATTATTCATATAAGTGGGGTGGTATAGGCAATTCACTCCCTCAAGGAGCATGTAAAGATTATGTAGGAACATTTTTTTCTTACCCTTTTACAGTCCCAAAAGTATCAGGAGGAATTAGTTTACATCTTTATCGAAATGTTAGAACCTGGTTTTTCGAAGACCCAGAACCTTCTCTTCCTACAATTTCTAAAGATGGCTATTTTCTAAGGCTTTGTAATGGATCAGATTTAAAATATACAGCTGATGTCGATTTGCATGAAAATATTGGAAGTGGTTACGATAGTTGGGTGGAAACTTATGGAGGATTTGCTTATATTTCTCCAAATAAAAAAACATTGAAATATCATGATGAATTAAAGGAACATTTTGAATTAGACCCTAGAATATATACAAGATCGGACACAAGTTTAGATGGGGATTTAACTGGTTCTTTAGAGATTGATGTAACAGACTATATGGGTAAAGAAATATTCATAGAGTTTGGTACTTGGGGTCCAGAAGATGGCGATGCTTTTACAGTAAAATCAGGATTCTTTCAAGTGGATGATGTAAGGTTTAATTATACATTAACAGCTGAAATTGAAGAATTACAAGCTCAAATATCATCAATAGAGGTAATTGTAAAAGATGTTGATGGTAGGAGTGTTCCTACAGCAAATGTAATGATCGTTGACAATTCTTATGCGAAGGGATCGCCCGATTATTACGTTGCGAACGGAATAACGACTAATGGGAGAATTACTTTCAGTAATATAGCTATTGGTCATTATAATATTACTGCGAATTATACATTAGGTTCTCAATCTACTGAAGTGTTCAATAGTATTGATTCTGGACTAGGTCCATATTATTTTAATGGAATAAATTACACTATTGACATTCAATTGGACTTATGGACTATTGATTTTGAAATAGTAGATTGGGATGGTATTCCATTGAAATATGGTCGTATTGAGATTAATGAAAGTCAAGGAGGAGCTTTATTAGATACGTTAACTCTTGATGATACTGGAAAAGCAACTTTTCGATGGCTAAACGACTCGAGTTACTACTATAAAATTTACTATAATAATGATGATTATGGAAATGATTTCAGTCCTGTTTCTCTAAATGAAAGTTACATATATCGAAGTAATTATATTAAGGATAATGTGAAATTCAGACATCATACTATAAATGTGAATGAAACTAGTAGCGGGAGCTATTCAATAAGCGAACGTTTCTATACAGATGGTTCGCGAACTGTATTAGGAAATAAAAAAATAATCAAAGCAGATATTACTCTGAATGATATGGAAAATTACTTGACGGATATTTCTGTTTATTACATTGACAAAGATAACTCAGTAATAGGAAATCTTATCTATTACAAAGAATACCCTGGTCCAAATGTTAAAGATGATTTCATTGAGCTTGATATCGCACAAATTGATAGTATAAATTTAAAAAATGATAATTATGAAGTATATGGATTATTAGTCAAGGTGAATGGGTATAATAGCACACAATCTAATGGTTTAATTAAGGTAGATTTAGTTGAAACTTGTAATGTCAACACAAGGACTCCAATAGCTAGATTAAATATTCGATTAACATACTTTAGCGATATAGACAAAGAGTATAAACCATTAAGCGGAACAATTGAAGTGATTGATAATGCAACTGGAAAACATCTGATTAATTTATCAGCAATGTCAGACAGAGATGGATACGCTTATGCTCCAAAAAATTCCTATGAAACACCATTTTGGTATTTAATCAACAGGGTGTATAATTTTTCAATAAATGTTCCTGATAATCCAAAAGTGGATTTCAATATAACATATATTAATCCACCACAATGGATACCCTCGCCTGGGGAAAAAATTAAATGGTACAACTATACACTTTATCAAAACTCATCAATCACTTTTAATGTAATACCAGAAACAATTGTAAATTTTACGCAATATGATACAGAGTTCAATATGGCTTTTGGCACAAGTGAAGTGGTATGGAGTGAAAACATGATTTTTTGGGCAGAATTTTTATCAACTAACGATAATTGGCAAACATCAGATTATGTCTCAAAACCTCCCGGTAGTTGCATTTTAACAATAAAATTAGCAGGCTCAGAAGAGATCCTGAGAGCAGAAGAGATGGATTATATGGGTAATGGCAATTTTACATTAATATTTAATTCTGGATTGATTTCAGCTGGAAATGATAGAGAATATTATAATATTATAATAAACGGATATCACCCGATATATGACAATCCAACTCCGCTAGTTTATTTAGTAAAAGTAATAGCAAAACCAACGACAATGAGCGCACATGATTATGATTCACTTGGAGTAATACCCTCTAAAACATATTCAGCATATTATGATGAACTCATAAATATAACTGTTAGATATTCAGAAACCGAATTTGGAACTCCTCTAACTAATGCTCTTCTAAGTTATGAATGGATCGGTCTCAATCCTATTAATTTCTTTTCTGATCCTTTAAATAAGGATTATTATACATTTACAATTGATACAGCAAATGCGCAGAGTACTGGTTTAAAAATAATTAGCATAACAGCTTCTTTTGAAAATTACACTACACAATCTGATTTCTTGGTTTATCTTAAGATCCTTGAAAGAAAAGTAAAATTAAATGATAAGGTCGAGAATTTGGTTTATGATAACGCTGAAGTAAAAGTTCAAGATCCATGGTATTATATATTCACATATAAAGATACAAATACTGATGAAATAATAGGAGATCTGACTACTGCTACGTATTTGTGGGAAGAATTATACCCAAATGGATCAAAAGTTTCTGATAGTTTCGGTTCTGGTGTTCTAACACAAAATCTTAATCATACTTATACTTTAGATTTTAGTACAGAACTTAAACAGGTTGGTCGCTATATACTATATGTTACATTGAAAAAGGATAACTATGAACAAAAAAATGCTTTCATTAATTTAGAGATTGTTTTAAGAGAATTCTCCAACCTCCAAAATTCTATAGAGACTCCAATGTTAGGCAATAATCTACAAATTGACATTAATCAAGGAAATAACATTGATTTTAGAATTACATTAAGAGACACATCTAGAGGAGATATACCGCTACAAGGAGCAACAGTTAAACTTTTCATGGATCAGGAGTACTTATTTAATGAAACTTCTGCGGGAGTATATGAATCTACAATTAATACAGCAAACATTAATACGTTTTTTGCTCCTCAGACATTTTCAGCATTACTTTATGTTGAAATGGCAAATTTCACATCACAGCAACTCCAGATTACTATTACAATTAAAATGCAGGAAATATGGCCTGGAATGCCAACTTTTTATTTCATTTTAATAACAACTTCGATTTTTGGTGTTGTAGGAAGCATTGCCGGATATAGAGTTATCCAAAGAGCAAGAATACCAAAACATGTTAAAAAGATTAGAAAAGTTAAAGCTTTGATAAAGGCGAAAAAGAAAATAACTGAAATTGGGTCTATTCCAACAAAGGCACAAATGACAACAAAATTATTTGGAGGAGATTGGAAAGAAATTGGTCTCTCAATCGAAGAAGCATTAGGGATAGAAGTATCTAAATCGAATAAGTTACTAATAAAGGACAAAATTTCTGAAAAAGGAGGTGAAAATGAGTAATGCCTATAGGATTAATCATAATGAGATGGGATATTAAAGTAAGTACAGAAATCCTTGCTAAATACCCAGAGGAGCTTATTATTAGTGATGAGACATTAATGCAAATATATGTTGCGCATGAATATTCTGGAGAACCAGGAATGGTAAGCTTATTGGCTGGACCTTTGAATATTGCTTCATATTACACAGGTGGAGACAGACCACTTTATATCATTTTATTATTGAATTTGGATGAAGATGCTGATGTATATGAAGGAGGATTATCAGACATTTCAAGGGTAATATCTCAAAATTATGCAGATAATGTATACCTGGACATGATCCCTTTTCTATTCCAACGATTATCAACATATCCTCATTTGAATGAAGAACAAAGTTTGGCGGTTACATTTATAGATAATGTAAATCGATTAATAATAGAGAGACTTAGAGAGGAGGGTGTTATTAGTAAATCAGAATTAAAGATTTGGCTAAAAGATAGATATAAAGAAGGTTTCTTTGATATTGATTCAATTTTAATGGAATTAATTAAAAAAGAAATAATAAAAGAAACATCAGTAAAAGGAATGCCTTCAGAGTTGATATTTCTTATTAACGATCTCTTTATGATAAGAAGACCTCCAATCACATTATTTAAGCATTCTGCAGAACGTGGACTTCCAGAAAGATTTACTGAGGAGTATAAAGTGGCTATAAGGAAATTCTTCCAAAATTATCGTCCCACCGAAGAAGATAATCTCAAGATTTTAAATGAAGTTATTGCAGACCCCCAAGTCTATGAAATTCTGAAACTCCTTAGAATTTCAATTGTTACTAAAAATGTAATGGAAAAACTTAGAAAAAAAGGTGTTGAGGATATAGATAGTGGTTTAAAGAAATTATGGGATAACCAAATGGTTCATGTATTTCAAGATAGTAAAGGAACCGAGTATTATGCCCTACTTACTGACTTTCACAATTCATTAATATATCCTAAGTACATGCTAAATACAATTATTTATCAATATGGAGTAAAATCAAAATCAAATAGTGTTTTAATCGAATATCTAAATGTTCTTGATGATAACTATCAATCTACAAAAGTAAAATCTAAAGTTGAAGAAGAAGAATAAAATTTTATCATTTTTTTTAATTTTTTTTTTAGCTGAAAAAATTTCAGATGTTATTGGTCAATCAGATAACCTTTCAATTTTTTTGCTTTTTCAGAAAATTCTTTGTAAAGATTATCATCTCCCAATTCAAGGCATAAATCAGATATTTTTTCAAAATATTGGGCGGTTTGGGCAATATTTCCATTTTCTAAGCTAATTTTTGCCTTATGGATTAATTGATCTCTTTCAAATAAGGGTTTCAATAAAGGAGATGCGTCTGCACTAACCTCTAGGATATCTGCTATAATTTGAATCATCTTTTCTCGATTATTTGGATCAATTGCGACCATTGAATAGGTTTTCAAACCAAGTATCTCTTCAATTTTCGCAACATCTAATGCATTATCTAAATCTTGCTTGTTTCCTATTATAGCCGTGTGTGCATAGGGGGCATGTTCTTTTACCAATTCAATAAAAAACTTACTCTTCTCCACATTTTCTAATGTAGAATCTGTAATGATAAGAACAGCATCACTACCAAGAATAAAATCATTCCATAGATAACTAAATTGCTCTTGACCTGCAAAATCCCATAGATGAAAGTATAGTTTTCCGATTTTAACGGTTGAGATTTTTCCTGTTATAGTAGGAATATGAATAGATGGAATCTCATTAGCACATATTAATTTTGTAGTGGTTGTCTTTCCTACACCTGAAAATCCTACTAAAGAAATCTTTGTTTTAAGATTTCTATGAATTGAATCCACTATTGGATCAAGTAATTCCAAAAGAGATGTATCCA
>JBHLPN010000266.1:0-4552 GCA_048939445.1 Promethearchaeota archaeon
ATAAAAAGGTCTTAATCATGAGTTCTCAATCAATAGAAAATAAAGTAGTAATTTTCCCTTATTATGATACATATAAAGGAGACTCCATAAACTTTAAAAAGATTATAATTCCATTTTCGGATTTTGGTAGATCTAAAAATCCATCTTACATATATATGGGAATTGAAAAAATCTCATTCAAAGAAAGACATCCAGTTTATCAAGCAATTTTTTTGAATGAATTTGTCTAATTAGTCAGAATTATTTAAGGAATAAAAACAAAAATCATTAAATCTCTTACGCCTTATTATTTTTCTCTATATAATTTTAATTCTATCCTATATTAAAAGGTGAGAATAGGATGAGTTCAAAAACACTAGATAAAAAACTTCAAGAAATACCAATTCTTAAATTAGAAGAACCTCTTAAAGTAAAGAATCTCATTATCCCCTTTTCTAAATTTTCTAAACCTGAGAAATATATCTATTACGGACATGAAAGAATTCCTTTCAAAAAAAGGCACCCTATTTATCAAGCCATCTTAAGAAATGAATTTGTAAATTCTATCCCTGAATTTTAAGATGTTAAGAAATGTAGTAGCGAAAAATCCAAGTACTACCTAACACTCCATATCCCATATCATGTAAAGAAATGTAGGAACTAAAAATCCTATTGCAAATCCTATCAGTGCCCCTAGAATCCCCATACTAATAAAACCTCCAATTACTGCACCGAGCGCCCCACTAATAAGAGAAATTATTAACCAAATCTTAAGGTTTTCTTTCAATCTCTCTCTTTCATATTTTCGGTTAAATTCTCTCTGTTTCTCAATTTTTTTCATCCATACCTTTTGACATTCCTCAGAGCAGGTGTGTCTAGTACCATATAATCCCAAAGGTCTCGAATATTTGTTATATTCTTTTCCACAAATCCTACAGTGTATTAATTTTATTTTAGCCTCTTTCTCTACCATTATGAAAACAAAATTGAGTAAATCTAAAAGATCTATTACAAAAATAACACAAAAATCCCATATAGCAGAAAATGATTTGCAACTAATTATTAATTAGACTCTATTCCTTTATATAGATTTACTTGGTATAAGTTATCAGCTAATCTAATTAATAATCCTTGCTTCTGAAAAGTCTTTACTAATAATTTAACTTCTGAGTTCGGGATGTTGTATTTTTCAGCCATCATTTCAATTATATAAAAAGGAAATTTTGAGTATGTACAAGATAACTCATGAAGCATATGTTTGAATTTAAAGCAATATTCTTCATCATCTTCTTCTTTTGCCCTAATTTCATCTTTGTTAATTCTACCTTTAATTGAATTTACTATCTTGAAATCATTAAAAGTTCTGAATTCAGGTGGAGTTCCTAATTCTCTAATTGCGTAATTATCCTGCTTATTTTTTACTACTTCTACTGCGGTTGAGATGCCATTTACAATTTCTCCACTACTCATAATTTTGCTTATAGTATGCAAACGGCCACATCGAGCACACTTTTTATATTTGCGAGTGGTTTTTACATAAGTGAATTGATGACATTTACTACAAGGAAAGACTAAATATGGCGTCTCATCCTTTTTCCAAATCATATCTTCCATTTTAGTACCTCTTATTAGAGTTTAATATATTTTTTACGATAAAATATAATTCTTCTTCATTGTCAATAGCTACTACTTGAATATCATTTTCCTTAGCAAATTCCTGTATTTTTCTTTTTAATAGTCTTTTTTCACCTTCAAAACTTTCAAAAAATTCGATAAAATCAAATATTAAGATAAGAAGAGAGGAGATTTGCTTAAAATCACTAATTTCTGTTATAAATTCTCTTGAGTTGAAATCTTTGGGATTATAGATCTGAATTAGAACTTTATTGTAAATCACAATATGGAGATCAGATTCAGCAATATCATATGAAATTTTATCCATTTGGAGTCTTTTTCTTAATCCAAATTTCATTGGAAAGAATTTACTTATTTTAATAAGGCAACTGGTCTCACGAGAGTCACTCTGTGGCGTGTTTTCTATAAAAGCATTTAGTTTAGCTTGATACTTTCTTGCTTTTATTTTCTTTGGATAATCTTTCTGAGGTTTTACAAGTTTCTTATTTTTAAATTGATGGGTGTTCTCAATTATGCCAATATTAGCATTATCTGGACTTTTTTCATATAAACTTTTTAACTGTTGAGGGGCTTTTAAATTAAAATTCATTCTTCTTAATTTACTCAATGCAATTTTTAAATAGATCTCGTCTCGTGTTCCCTTACTATATAGTATCACTACTTTTCCTTCTCGATGTCGTGCTGTCCTTCCTTTACGCTGAATTAATCGAATTTCTGAGGCAACTACATCATAAAATATAACCAAATCACACTCTGCGATATCTAATCCCTCTTCAGCAACGTTTGTTCCCACTAAGGTATTATAAAGACCTTTTTTAAATAGATCAAGAATTTCAATTTGCTGTTTTTGGGAGAGCCCTTTGTCATCATGTGATTTCGTCGTTTGTCCTACGAATCTTGCTACTTCTATTGAGGGAACACTTTTAAGTTTATTAACAATATTTTTTACTGAATTTCTCAGTTTTACAAACACTAAAATTCGTGAAGAAGGATTATTTTTCAATTCTTCTAAAATAATTTTTACTAATACTTCATATTTCGGATGGGCTAATTGTTTTGGAGAAAATTCTAAATTTTTTTTCAACTCCAGGTAAATCCGTTGCAAACGTCCATCCGAAGCTAAAATTTTAGTAGCTTTTGAGCTATTTTTTTTTTTAGCATCTCTGTATAATTTAGTAATGTAATCCAATAATACATCTAGTCCTTGTTGTTCAATAAGTTCAAGCATATGATATAAAGTTAAAGCTTGTGCGTTGATTGATAACGCGCTATACACTCCAGTTTTATCTCCGCTTTTTTTTAAATTACCTATTAATTCTGAATTTAATTTTAATAAATCTTTCCGTATTACTTTCATATGCAAAAGGTCTCCTTTCGTTTCTAAGAAGTTAAGCTGAGAAAGATAGTGCAGTCTTTCTTCCAATACAAGAGTAATTAGTTTGTAGACATCTTCCATTATTGATGTTAAATCAACACCTATTTTGTAAATATCCATAGGTTTAAGATATGTTTTCACATCCTCATCCTTTCGTGTTCGAATATGGATATTCTCAACAGGTATATGTAAATTATCACATAATGCATTAATTTTATTTTTAGAAGAACCAGGGCTTGCTGTCAAGCCAAGAATTATTCCATCTGGATTATGATCTATAAACTCATCTGCAATCATTGTATAAGCATAATCCCCCGATGCATGATGTGCTTCATCAAAGATGATCAATGCGGTATTATCTAACTTATACTTTTTGAGAACTAAATCATTTCGTAATGTTTGAGGGGTGTAGAATAAAATCTCATGGTCATCAAAAATATCTTTTCTCTTTTTAGGAAGAATTTTCCCTGTTAAAATTGCTAACTTTTCTTCCGAGATCTTTAAAAATCGCAAAAATGTTTCATAATGTTGATTAATAAGTGGGCGTGTAGGTGCAAGAATTATCACTTTACTTTGAGGAGGATATTTTTTTAGTATTTTATTTGCTACTAATACAGCAATAATTGTTTTTCCAAGCCCCGTCGGTAAAACGACTAACGAATTCTTATTTACACATTCATTTGCAATATTTATTTGATATTCTCTTATCTGGAGTTCATCTGAATTAATAACAGAGGTACCATTTGCTCCTTCTTTTATTTCACTCATCCTCTTCCACAATAAATGTATAATTTTCGATTAGAATATTTTTAATTTCTTTATTACTTTTGTTATATGAAATAATGAGCTCTCCCAACTTAAGCCCTAATTCTGATGGGTAAATTACTCCATTTCCATGAGATTCAAATAAAATAGGATGAGAATTTCTAATTTTTTTAAGATTAGTTGAAAGATCTGAACCTTTTTTTGTAATATCAAATCCTTTTCCTCTCTTTATAAATTTAAATGTATAGATTATGTCGTTAAAAAGTTTTAAATGAGAAGCTGAAATGTTAATTATTCTTGGAGCGTTATTTTTAATTTTTTTTTCTATAATAAGGTAAACTTGATTTTTCATTGTTCTTTCCTTTATGTAATAATCGCCAAAGACATGTTCAAATAATTCTTGAAACTTTAATATTAAAGAAACAAATTCATCAATTTCTGAGGTAGGGATTTTCAATTTTTTAATTAATTTAGTAAAATTCAGATTTTTATCATAATTTTCGCTATATTTTCCCAAAATATCAATAATTTGGTTGAGTATATGAATAGTGATCCGATGTGATATTTTATTATCGTAGGAATCCAAACCTGAAGTCATTAGCAAAAGAATAAAATGTAAAAATAAAAAGAAAAAATTTTAATTTGTTAATTATCACTCTGAATTTTTATATTCTGGTCTTCTTTTAACCTTTTTAAGCTGTCTAGAAGAAATGGCCATAACACATCCAGGTACTCCAATAAAAGTTATCATAAGAGGAATCGCTGTTTTTATTTCTTTTTCATAATTTTGAATTGGAA
>JBHLPN010000267.1:0-4539 GCA_048939445.1 Promethearchaeota archaeon
TGCTTTTCTTCTTCATGCGCTTTAATTTGTCGTTGTTTACGATCTATTTCTTCAGTGTCTACCAATAACTTTGTTAAAAGAGCACTAATCAATGCTGTTGCTAAAGCCAATAATAAAACGATTAGCATTGAGAGTGGAGGAGTAGTAATAAAATCTAAAAATGGATTTTGAAAGATTAGTGACAACATATCTATATTTATTTATATTGAAATTTTTATAAACTTTTCAATTTACATTCTTTTAAAAAGTTATTTCAAAAATGCAGATGCTATGAGAGTAAAATTGTAAGAAGTTAATAGTGCAATAATATAAATAAAGAATTTCATCAAAAGGTTTTATAGCTCTGATTAAAAGTATGGAATTTGATTCTATATGAAAAAGATTTGCACTAATCCATACCTAACATCGATCTTATGCCAGGATATTGCGCCGCAGCTAGTTCTTTTGCTATTGTTTCACCATATTGATGAATTATCCCTATAGCTATTAGAAGCCCGGTACCAGAAGTCAACGCTCTTAAACTATCTGCGAGGAAACTTAAACTAGCTATAATTATGCCGTTAAGAATAACGAGAGTAGGTATATATCTTTTAAGAATTTTTTCAATTATTTTTGAGGAGCTTCTAAATCCAGGAACTTGCATTTTTGAATCTATTATTTGTTGGGCTATATCTCTACTAGAAAGACCACTAACTTCCACCCAGACACGGCCGAGTATTATGCATAGAAAAATAAATATAAACAAATAAAAAACTGCTCGAAATGGATCCTGTGCTAACTGATCAATCCCTAATGGTGGTGTAAGTAAATAAACCAAGCCAAATTCTGGTACAAGTTGAGTTCCTGAAACAGGTCCTGTTCCTTCTTCTTTCCTAAATTTTCCTATTAAGTCAACCCAAAAATCTGGAATAACCCCACCGTTAGTCGCGCGCAATATAGAATCAGGTCCGGCCAATAATTGTCCAAAGAATAACACATTCGCATATAATGCATTAACTAAAATAACAGGAATATTGGAAACATAAAGTAATTTCATTGGATATTTACTTTTAAAGCCACGACTACCTCGATATGCAAGTGGTATCTCAACACGGGTAGATTCGAACCAAATTACCAAAATAAATATACCTAAAGTAGTAGCAATCCCTATCAATGACGGATAATCTCCTCGTAACAATATTGTTCCTAAATGTGTCTCAGGTTTATTATCAAATAGCGCTGTAAAAAAAGCAATGATTATCCCTCGTGGTAGACCGTCTGGAGCAGGAATAAAACTGAAACTATTCCAAAACATCTGACCAGCAACGCCTGCAGCAATAAATAAGGAAACCCCACTTCCAAGACCCCAACCTTTTTGCAAAAGTTCATCTAATAGTATAATGATTATCCCAGCAAAGAGTAATTGGAAGAAAATGAAAAATGCACCTGAAATACCAATATCATATAAAGGACCAAACGCCCCTCCCATAATATAAGCAATAGCATTAAAGATTGTTAAAAACACAGCAAGTACTTTTTGAGCGCCACTAAACATTGCTCTATCGTATGGATCAGCCATATTTACATTAATTATTCTTGAGCCTAGAAGTAATTGCATTATAAGACCAGATGTGACTATTGGCCCAATCCCTAGTTCTGTTAATGTTCCCCTTTGACTGGCAAGAATAACTCTCAACCAATAAAAATAATCAGTTGACTCTTGGATATTTACTCCATATAATGGAATATTACTAAGTATCAAGTAAATAATCAAGACAAGTGCAGTCCATATAAATTTTTCTTTAAAGGTAACTTCACGTTGAGGCTGTTTAATTTCTGGTAATGCCTTTACAAATGGAGAAAAGAATTTAAGAAATTTACCAGCCATTTTTAATCAGTAATATAAACCCTTTTGAATAATTTATTCTAAATCTTCAATGAAATAATTTCAAATACTAAAAATTGAAATGTAATTAAAAAAAAAAAAGAATTTTAAAAAAAGTTTGCGATTTAACAAGGGATTTGATATGATATGGATTCGAAAGATTACAGTAGAATTATAGAATACAAAAAAAGTAAATAAAAAATATTTTTTTTTTCTTTTAGATTAAAAACCTAAATAAATATTCTAAAGAGTAATTTAAAATTAAATTTCTAAAATTCTTCTTTTTTCTTATTTTCTAGTTTATTTCTATTAATTTTTCAGTAAATTGACTTCTTGGTTAATCTATCGGTTCTAAACATGTCTAGAAGAGACTTCCAATACCTGTAGGTTCTTCTTCTTCTGGTTCTTCTTTTTTCTTCTTTTCTTCTTTTTTCTTCTCTACAGTAGCTCCTGCTGGAGCAGCAACTACGGGTACAGCGCTAGCAGATTTTATAATATCCTCTATCTTTGTTCCCTTTAATCCGGCTATTAGCTTTGTAATTTCAGCTTTATCAATTTTCGCACCTGCTGCAGTTAATACTTTTTCTACGCTTGCTTCGGTAATTTTACCTCCAGCTTTATGAAGTAATAAAGCTGCATAAATACTTTCCATATTATCTAACCTCTTTTATATTTTTTTTATCATTATATTTTTAATTTTAATTGAAATTTAAAAAAATCTTAATTTCTTATCCAAACAAACCGCCAATACCCACACTTTCAGGTTCTTCTTCATCTTCTGGTTCTTTTTCTTGAACTTCTGGCATTTCTTCTTCAATTGGAACTTGGATAGCTTCTCCGAAAACGATATTATTCAAAATATTGGCTTCAGAGGTAGCTTTTCGAATATAATCCTCTGTCATATCTTCTATGAAGTAGGGCATTTCGAATAATATTCCAAGTGCTTCTCGATAAGCTATAATAAAATCCTTTTTAAATCGTTCTATATCCATATACAAAATTTCTTCAGGTATTATTTCTCCGTCACTCCAAGCAAAATGAATTTTAATTAAGGACTCTATTGGTGTAATTCCCAACTTTTTCAAAACTGCGGCTTGTTTAACATCAACCAATTCTCCAGCTTTATGTGTTCTTGTATCTTCTCGAATGTGTATTGTATCATTCATAATTCTCGTAGGTAATCGTAAAGTCATGTTCAGTTCACTGATAACTTGTCCTGTGGGTAAACCTGTGTCTCCAGCTGGGACCCAAATATCTACAGGTGTAATTTCGTTTGGCTTTGCAGGAACCATCCACTCATTTTTCAAAAATATTTTTCTTAATTCAAATAAATCTATATTTGTAAATACTAGACTTGATTGACCAGGGATATGTTTTGCAAAATCATCTAAATTTTTCTTTTTAGATTCAGCTTTGAATTGTTCTATTGCCCGTAACTGAAGTGATTTTTTAGACATCTTAAATACTGCTTTTCCTCTTAAAATTTTACGCATGGTTTGAATCTGCATATCATTAATATGGGCAACTTCTATAACAGCAACATTTTTATAACTTCTAAATAAATCAACTAAATGATTTATTTCTTCTATTTTCCATTGTGGTATATGTTTATTTTTAATCATTGCTTACACCTTCATGTTTTTTAGGAACTCTTCTGTTATTTTTACAGGTGTTCCCATTGTAGATTTAAGATACATTGATTTAAAATTATTAAACTTATGAGGCATTTGATCAGCTATAAAGTTCACTACAGTTTTCATATTTTCATATAATTTATCTCTATCCATAGACTTTTTACCGATTTTAGCAAAAATAATTGGTTGCTTTTTCATTTGAATTTTAATTATTTTCTTATATCTTTCATAAGCCACTTCTAAATCCTCTGGACTAGAGATAATTCCATATCCCGTAGGGAAGGGTTTGGGCATTTTACCGACAGGTCCAAGAAATCTAGCTAGATATCGAGCAACATCCCTCATCATCTTATCTTCTACTACAAAAAATTCATATTTTTTAGCAAATTTTTTCTTAAATTTCTTTTCTTCATTATTTAATTTAATCAAGCCATCAGAGTCAAGAGTATCAATACCAAGCTTTTTTGCTTCAAGTAAGATCTCATCTGAAGCAATTACGCATATATTGGGTTTATCATCGGTAATTATTTCATTTGAAAGGATAATTTCCTTATCTATTCTGTTTTTGGGATCATTTAGATTAACATCTTTAATATTAATAATGAGATCAATAGACTCATCAAATTTTCGTACCTTATCTTTATAACCTTCTCTTTTTATTACTGAAAAATCTATTGCTGCATTTAATGATCTTTTTAATAATTTATCATCTACCTTCAAATTTCATTATTCACCTCTTATTCTATCATCATATTCTCCATTATCAATTCGTTTTTGGATGAGTCTTGGATCTTCTCCTTCTACTGTTAATCCAACTGATAAAGCTGTCCCTAAGACTGATTTTACAGCTGCCTTATATGTTTTGTCTAAAAATTTCTCTCTCTTCCCATCAACCACATTTTGAATTTGGTCAAAAGTTAAATTCCCAATCTTTTGTTCTGATGCTATCGAACTCCCTTTTTCAGCACCAACTTCTTTAAGTAATAATGAAGCTGTAGACGGTGTTTCAATGAAAATCTCAAACTGTTTTGTTTCTGGATT